>NZ_CAUFYA010000002.1:0-186869 GCF_959596855.1 uncultured Butyricimonas sp. | reverse complement strand
ATTGGAGTACCGTGGAGAAGTTGGCGGAAATGGCCGGGTATTTCGTGTTGGGAAATGCCGGATTGGGTATGATGGTAAACGGTGAACTGGTTGTTGGCGGACACGTGGAACTGGATGATATATTCCATATTTGCACGATGGCTTACAAAGACGGGGAGGGGAATACCGTCACGGTGTCTGTCCCGTATATCATCACGGCGGAGGGATGCCGCTTCGATAATGACGTGGAAGTTGCCGGGGTGAAATTCAACGGGTTGGAAATTGATTTGAGCAATGGCGTTACCAATCGGGAGTTCGTGTCTAACGATGCCGACGGGGCGATTCGTTTCTTTATCATGGATCTTTCTCCTCTGAACTTGACTCCCGAACAGGTGCCGACATTTGTCCCTAACAAGTATATCGCTTCTGTCGATATGTTGAAGAATAATAACGAGTATATTATCACGGACATGAGCGATGGCTTGAAAGCGGAATGGGAGGCTTTGAAAGAAGAATATCCGAATTTCGTTAAATTTACGCTGGAGATGGATCGTAAATCCGGTTACGAGGGATCATTCCGAGTGACGGCTGTTAATAGTGCGGACGGAAAGGAGAAGAGCCATAATTACGATTTCGGTACATTTACTTTATTGAATAACGCGATAAACCAAGTGCGGTTCGATAACAGCAAGAAGAGTCATTCCACGTCTTCCGGTTTCACGGATAAAGATTTGTATGACAAGGATAAAAACGAGCACGTGGGAGTTATTTACGATGCATTTTTTAGTAGCAAAGGTTTCACGGTTATCCGGGATACGGAAGAGGTGTTCTGGATCAGAAGTATTGCAGACCTGAACAAGTGGATGAGATTGGAAGCCGATTAGTTTTTTTGTATATCTTACCGGGAATTAGGGTACGGAGGATTCCCGGTAGTTTTTTAAAGCTTGAATTATGAAATGGTTTAGAGAATATATATTTTTTTTATTTTTCCTGTTATGTAGCGGGTTGTGTATTGCCCAAGATAAAGAAAAGCAGCAGGACGGGTTGTCGGTTGACGGACCTTACGTGATGTATGATTCTACCGGGGGAGTACGTGTGGTGCGGGTAGACGAACGGGGAGTTTTGCGGGATACGGTGTACGCCGACCTGCCCGCGGGGTTTACCCTTGAAGTGGTGTCCGAGAAAGGCGGGCATCGTTTTCGGGTACCGCTTCATCCGATAGAACGCTCGGCATGGAAGACTGGACAGAAGGAGAAAACGTTGATTATTTCGGATCCTCACGGTGATCTCGAAAGTTTTATTTCCGTGTTACGTAACAATGGCGTGATCGGGAAAGATTATAATTGGAAATTCGGGAAAAATCAGGTTATCATCATTGGTGATGTATTTGACCGGGGAAAAGACGTATTGCCTATCTTCTGGCTGATCTATAAACTGGAACAGGAAGCACGTGAAGCCGGAGGGGTGATGACTTTCATGCTGGGGAATCACGAAGAAATGGTGTTGCGCAATAATCTGAAATATACCCGTGGTAAATATAAGAATCTGGCGGATTCTCTTGGCATGAAGTATGCTGATTTATGGCACGGGAATAGCGAGTTGGGGCGTTGGTTGCGTTCCCGCAACCTGATGCAGATCGTGGGCAATAATCTTTTCGTGCATGCCGGGTTAAGCAAGGAGTTTACCGGTATGGGGAATAGCGTGATGGAGGTAAACGAGGAGATGGGGCGTTCTGTTTTCTTGGACAAGGAGGAGCGGAAGGTTTTGTCCGCGCTATCCGATTCTATTTATTGTGACCGGGGGCCCTTCTGGTTCCGGGGCATGGTGAAAGACGACGAAAAATACCGCCCGTCTACGCCCGCCGATGTTGATCGGATTTTATCTCGATATGGTGTAGGGCGTGTATTCGTGGGACACACGATATTTGACGACGTGACTTCTTTCTTTGACGGGAAGGTCGTTGCCGTGAACGTGAATAACCGAAAGAACCGTGAAGCGGGTAAAGGAAGGGGGATTTTGATGCAAGGTGATAAGTTGTACGTGGTGTACGACAAAGGCAAACCTCGTGAATTTGAATAAAAATATTAAGGCTGCCCATGCACGGGCAGCCTTAATATTTTTATTGATACAAGAAACGTTTTATGCTTTTCTTGGGGGTTTTCTCGAACTCCTCGTTGTATATTTTCACGTTGGTGATTTGGCTGTATGCCGGGAGTGTTTCGTTTACTTGCTTTTTATTCTCTTCCATGATGGCGGCAATCATCTCGTCCGAATTTTTGTGATCGGCGTTGATTGCCTCGAAATCCGGGTAGATTAAGGCGGTCAGTTTTCCGTCTTTTTCCACGACGATGGATTCGCAGACGTAGGGCAGGTTGTTCAATTGGTCTTCGATCTCTTCCGGGTAGATATTCTGTCCGCTGGGACCTAGAATCATGTTCTTGGAACGTCCTTTGATGAAGAGGTTGCCTTCTTCGTCAATTAACCCGAGGTCACCCGTGCGTAACCATCCGTCGGGAGTGAATGCGGCGTGTGTTGCCGATTCGTTTTTGTAATACCCGAGCATCACGTTGTCCCCCTTGGCAAGAATCTCACCGACAATATGGGCGGGATCGGGAGAATCAATTTTCAATTCCATGCGGGGTACAGCCCGTCCGCAGGAGCCTTTTTTGAAGGTTTCCCATCCCGCGTAGGAGAGGATGGGGCCACATTCCGTCATCCCGTAACCCACGGTGTAGGGAAAATTGATGGAACGAAGGAATTCTTCCACTTCTTTGTTGAGTGCGGCACCCCCGATGATCAATTCCTTGAAGTTGCCCCCGAATGCATCGATCACCTTTTGACGGATGGAGTTTTTTACTTTCTTGTCAAGTAACGGCAGATTCAGCATAAGTTTGATCAGCGGCTTTTCCAAAGAAGGTAATACTTTCTTCCGGATGATTTTTTCTATAATCAGGGGAACTGAAATAATCAGGTTCGGGCGGATTGTCGAGAACGCATCCGCTATGATCTTGGGGGAAGGGGTACGTGTCAGGAAGAACACGTGTGCCCCGCTGGCAAACTCGTATATAAACTCGAAAGCTAGCCCGTACATGTGAGCCATGGGCAACATGGAGATCACTTGTTCGCCGGGCATTTTCCCGAATACGCCGAACGCGAACGCCAAGTTCGACCATAAACTGCGGTAGGGGAGCATAACTCCTTTCGAGAAACTGGTTGTTCCCGACGTGTAGTTGATGATCGCCAGTTCTTCCGGCTTGTCATACGTGTACGAAACGTCTTCCGGTCGGAACCGATCGGGATATTTCTTCCCGAACAGTTCGTTCAATCGTTCCCGCGCGTGCGTCAATGTATGGCTGCGTGATACGATTGTCGAATAATCCTCTATGGCAAGGATCCCTTCCAGCGCTTCCATGGACGCCTCGTTCAGACCTTCCCACACGACACTGCCCACGAAAAGCAAACGGGCTTCCGAGTGGTTGACGATGTTGTGGATATTATCCGGTTTAAATTCGTTAAGGATAGGAATGGCAACCGCCCCGTAAGTAAGCGTGGCGAGGAACGCGATTCCCCAGTTCGTGGAGTTTCTACCGCACAATGCGATTTTATCTCCTTTCTTGATGCCCGCGTGTTCGAACAAGATATGTAACTTCTCGATCTTACGGGCAACGTCTTTGTAGTTGCAATTTACTCCTTGGTAGTCCGTCAGTGCCGGACGTTCCCAGTTTTCCTTGATACTACTTTCAATATAATAGATAAAACTTTCTTCCATCTCTCAGGTAACTTTCAAACAAATAGCAAAGGTACGAATAAGTTTGTAAAGTCCATAAGGTTTGTAAAGTTTATAAGGTTCATAGACCCCTGCGGGACGCTTTGTCTACGGCAGCGTTTGCTGCCGATAAACACTGTCCGAAGGACTCCCGTCACTTTATGAACCTTATAAACTTTATAAACCTTACAAACCTTATAGCCCCATCGCTTTTTTCTTGTCTTCAGGTATCGGGGTTAATTTGCCGCTGTAAGAGATGGATGCCCGGTTGTTGCTGGTCACGTTGACCGTGCATTTCCCGTTGCCGTATACCTCGATATAGAAATTGAAGACATCGTTATTATTGCGGACATTGAACTTGTACTCGATATAGTTCTTTTTCCGCTTGTTGATTACTTTGAACGACTCGTCTTTTATTTCGGCTTTCTCGAATTCCACGCCACCGCCTTCACCGTAAGGTACCGAATATGCCCGTCCGAAGAACGGCAGGCGTCCCGTGGCCACCGTGTCGAGCATGAATATTTGCCCTTGGTTGGTTGCCAGAGAAACATAGCCGTCACCACCGATACGTTTTTGCCCGTATTTGGAGTTGATGGTTATGCTACCGCTGCCACTAGGGTATGCCGCGTCTACTTCGATGTAGAACATCCGGCTTTTCATCAGTTTCTCGATCTTGTTCAACGCGGCCGTGTCCGCTTTTTGTTTTTTCTCTGCTACTGCGAAAAGGCAGGAGAATAAAAGTATTCCTATTGGAATGATTCTTTTCAATGTTTTCATGGTGTTACTTGTTTTGCCGAAGGCAAAGTTACATTCGCCTTCGGCGAGTTTCAGGTTTCATACGCCTTCGGCTAGTTGCATTTGCCTGTGGCAAGTTTATATTTACTTTTGCTAAGTTACGAAATATATTTGGTTTTTGCAAATGATGTTTTTGCCTTCGGCAAAGTTGCAGGTTACATTCGCCTTCGGCGAGTTACAGGTTGCAGGTTGAGTTCAACTTGCTGAAGGCAAATGTAACTTGCAACTCGCCGAAGGCGAATGAAACTTGTAACTATCAATAACGGTTTTGCCGTTATTGATATAAAAATCTCTTTATACTTCGTTTCGGGGTTTTCTCGAACTCTTCCTCGTGGATTTGTACGCGGGCAATCTGACTGTATGCAGGGAGTTGCTGGTTGATAGTCTTGCGTGTCTCGTTGATAATCTTGTTAAGGGCTTCTTTTGTGACTTTGTTCTGTTTCATCGCTTCCGCATCGGGATAGACGAGGGCGACGAGTTTGCCTTCCCGTTCAATGACGAGTGATTCCGCCACGTAGGGTTGTGCGTTCAAGATGTCTTCAATTTCTTCCGGGTAGATATTCTGCCCGCTGGGACCGAGGATAAGGCTTTTGCTACGTCCTTTGATATAGAGATAACCGTCCGCATCCAATACCCCCAGATCTCCGGTATGAAGCCAGCCGTCCGGGGCGAGTACGGCTTCTGTCGCTTCGGGATTGTTATAGTAACCGTCCATGACGTTTGCTCCTTTCGTGAATATCTCACCCACTTTATTAAAAGGATCATCAGAGTCAATTTTGATCTCCATCCGGTCGACGGCTTTGCCGCAAGAGGTGGGACGGAAGGTTTGCCAATGGTCGAAAGCAATTGCCGGACCACATTCCGTCATGCCGTATCCCACGGTGTAAGGGAATTTCACGGAATGGAGGAAGGCTTCCACTTCTTTATTCAATGCCGCACCGCCGACGGCGAGCAGTTTGAAACGTCCGCCGAAAGCGTCAAGTATCTGTTGTTTGATCTTGTGACGGATTTTACCGCCGATCACGGGTATTTTCAGCATCAATTTGATGTGGAAGCGTTCCAACTGGGGTAATACCCGACTCTTGATGATTTTCTCGATGATCAGCGGTACTGCCACGATGAGGTGCGGACGGATGTCGGCAAAGACTTCACCCAGAATCTTCGGGGAGGGCATTTTCTGTAAGAAATAGATATGTATGCCGCTGGCGAACGGGTAAATAAACTCGAAAGCAAGCCCGTACATGTGTGCCATGGTAAGGATGGACACGAGTTTCTCGCCGGGTGTGTATCCCATCTGGTCGAGGGCGTAGCGAAGATTCGACCACATACTGCGATAAGGTAGCATCACGCCTTTGGGGGAACTGGTTGTCCCCGAGGTATAGTTAATCATTGCCAGTTCCCCGGGACGTTCCACCCGGTAGTGTATGTCTTTTAATTGAAGACCTTCCGGGTGCTTTAACTTGAACAGTTCTTCCAAGATAAGAGCCGTTTCCCGCAAAGAGGCATTCTCCGAGGAGATAACGGAATAGTCCGCCATGGCGATTATTCCCGTGAGATTAGGCATTTGCTCGTGGTCGATGTTGTCCCACACGGATTTACCCACAAAGAGCAGGCGAGCCTCGGAGTGATTAATGATATGGTGTATGGTGTCCGGTCGGAATTCGTTCAATATGGGCACGGCTACGGCACCGTAAGTCAGCGTGGCAAGAAAGGTTATTCCCCAGTTTGAAGTATTGCGGCTGCACAAGGCGATTTTGTCACCCGGACGGATGCCGCTTCTCTCGAACAAGATATGCAATTTTTCGATCCAACGAGCCACGTCTTTATAGTTATGTTCCGCACCTTGATAATCCGTGAGAGAGGGGAGGTGCCAGTGTTCTTTTATGCTGTGTTCTATTAGTTTTAAGAAACTTTGTTCCATGACAAATCTAATTAATCGGTTAAGAATGTTATCCTTGGTTATACTGAAAATAGCACGGAAAAGTTCGAGGAGGTGATAAAGATTGCCTTCGGCAAGTTGCAGGTTACAGGTTGAATTTGCCTTCGGCAAGTTGCAAGTTGCTTTTCTAGCGTTAGGGACTGTATTTTCAATTGTTATTCGTATTTTTGGAACGTGTTCCATGGAAAATAAATCTTGGTAGAACGAAGAAGTTATGGTATTAAGACAGAAGAACGGTAAAGAAAAAGGAGAAGTGAAGATAGCCCCGCCTATGGTGCAGAGCGCAAGGGAGAGTGGGGAGATGTTGGGCGAGTTATTGGCGGAAGAAGAGGTTTGTGACCGGATATTCAGGAAAGAAATTGTAGAGGGGGCGAACGCGGGAGATTTGGAAATAAATCACTGTGTGTTTAACGGGGTGACGTTCAGTGGTTGCCAGTTCCGGGGGGCGCAGGTGAGTGACGTGCGTTTCGAGAATTGTGATTTGTCGAATGTCTCTTTTTTCGAGAGTTCCTTTTATCGGGTGGAATTTGTTGCTTGCAAATTATTGGGGACGAATTTTGGGGAGTGCAGTCTAAATCACGTGCTTTTGCATCATTGTAATGCCCGGTACGTGAATTTTTCCATGGGGAAGATGAAGCAGGTGTTATTCGCCCATAGTGATATGCAGAGCGGCAGTTTCGAGCGTTGTTCTTTTTCCCCGGCGAATTTTGACACGTGCAACTTGACCGAGGCGGAGTTTTCCCGTGCCACGTTGCGGGGGATGGATTTTCGTTCTTCACAGTTGGCGGGAATCCGATTGAACCCGGAGGATTTGCGGGGAGTCGTTGTTACTTCATTGCAGGCGTTGGATTTGTCCCGTTTGTTAGGGCTTGTCGTGAAGGACGAGTAGAATCAATAAATAACAAGGGGTGTTAAATGTGGCGCGAGGCTGAAACCTTCGGGCTTTCATCACGTAATTATTAGCGACCGTCGGAAAGAACGACGATTTATTTTTCGTTATAAAATAAACTAAACTAATTAAATTATGAAGACAGAAAATCCTATCACACCGGTTTTTGGGACGGATGAAGAGGCACGAGTAGCGCCTAAGTACGAGATGCCTGAGGGAATGATGCCGGGCGAAGTGGCTTATCAAATGGTTCATGACGAGGCCATGCTTGACGGGAATTCACGTTTGAATTTGGCGACATTTGTAACCACTTGGATGGATGATTACGCCCGTAGAGTGATGACCGAGAACATGGATAAAAACATGATCGATAAGACGGAATACCCGCAGACCGCTGAAATCGAGCGTCGTTGCGTGAATATCCTTGCAAAATTATGGAACTCCCCGGAGAAACCGTATTGCACGGGTACGAGTACCGTCGGTTCTTCCGAGGCTTGTATGTTGGGTGGAATCTCCGCGTTGAAACGTTGGCAAAAAAGACGTCGGGCAAAAGGGCTTCCCACCGATAAACCGAATTTCATTATTTCAACTTGTATGCAGGTGGTATGGGAGAAATTCGCTATCTACTGGGACGTGGAGATGCGTATGGTGCCCGTGACAATGGATAAGATCACGCTTGACCCGCAGGATGTGGTGAAGATGTGTGACGAGAACACGATCTGTGTCGTGCCTATTCAAGGTGTAACGATTACCGGTTTGAATGATAACGTGAAAGAGATCAACGATGCGTTGGATAAATTGAATGCCGAGAAGGGTTGGGAAATTTGTATCCACGTGGATGCTGCCACGGGAGGTTTCATTCACCCGTTCATCGATCCCGACACGTTGTGGGATTTCCGTCTGAAATGGGTACTTTCTATCAGTACTTCCGGTCACAAATTCGGTATGGTGTATCCCGGTGTGGGCTGGGTGGTATGGAAAGACAAACAATATTTGCCCGAGGAGATGAACTTTGCAGTGAATTATCTTGGTGCCAATATCCCGAGTATTTCTATCAACTTCTCTCGTCCGGGTAATCAAGTATTGGCTCAATACTATCAATTCTTGCGTTTGGGTAAGGAGGGATACAAGAAAGTTCAACAAAACTGTATCAACGTGTGCTTGTACTTGAAAAAACAATTGCAAGACATGGGTATATTCGAGTTTTTCAGTAACGATATGCCGAACCCGTTGTTTATCTGGAAGTTGAAAGAAGACAAGAATCGGAACTGGACATTGTATGATTTGTCTGATGCCCTGCACGTGGAAGGATGGCAAGTGCCTGCTTACACGATGCCGAAAGCGATGGAAGACGTGATTATCATGCGTGTTGTTGTTCGTCAAGGTACAGGTATTGACCTCGCCGATTTGTTGATGGAAGACATCAAACGTTGCGTGAAACAACTCGATACGTTGAAAGAACCGACTAACAGTGCTATCATGTGGAGCAAGAAAGAACCGCAGAAACCAAGAGTATTCAACCACTCTCGTTAATCGGGGCATTTCGATGATACTAAAAAAGGGGACTTGTTACAAGTCCCTTTTTTTAGTATGTAGTGTGTAATATAAAATAACACTGTTAATTTAAATAAATCAATAGTCGAGTGATTTTTTTTATATACTTTTGATAAACAGTTCATGTGAAGTTTTTTTAACGCGTTTGTTATAATGGAAAATCATTATTCCGAGAAAGAGGGAAATGTGTTTTTGTCACAGGTTAGTGATCAGATGATTGCTAATGATGTTATTTTTAGTGCTTTATCCGTAGGCAGTATTATTTTTAATCATGACGGTATTATCAGGCAGATGAATACCCGTGCTTTGGAGGATTTGAGGTGGAAGAAGGAAGAGTTTATCGGTAAGAATCTTTTTGAGATACTGGGTGTATTTTCGGAGACGCAGAATGTTTTGCCCAAGATAATTAATCAATTGAATCAAGGGACGAAGTTTATAGAACTTGTTCCTAATTCCTATATTCGTGTTTTGAACGGGTGTGATAAGTTCTATATAAACGGGCAGTTCCTCGGGTTAAGGGAAAATGGATGCTTATCTAAGATTATTTTTCTTTTCCGGAATTACGAGCGCGAACTGACACAAGAATACCTGTTGAATCTTGCTTTGGCGAAAACGAAGATATTTCCTTGGTTCTTCGATTTAGAGCGGAATAAAATGGTTATAGATCCCCGTTGGTTCACTCACTTGGGGTATCCCGCGGGGGATGGCTATTTATCCGCAGCGGAGTTCTCGGATATCGTGCATCCCGATGACCGGGAAACGTTGCTGAGAGCCTTAGCGGGACAGGTTGCGGGTAGTTTGAATAAAGAGATGTTTACCTATCGGTTGCATCGTGCGGATGGCACGTGGGAATGGTTCGAGGAACAGTCGGTTTATCTGGGGGAAGTGAATGGATTGCCTTACCGCATCGTGGGAGTATGCCAAAGTATACACGAGCACAAGGTGATAGAGAATAACCTGATGGATGCGCGGGATAAGGCATTGGTGAGCGACAGGTTGAAGAGTGCTTTCCTCGCGAACATGAGTCACGAGATACGTACCCCGTTGAACGCTATCGTTGGTTTCTCCAATTTGTTGACTGATCCTGATGCGGGACTTGAGGCGGAGGAGAAGAAGGAGTATGCCAAATTAATCAATGCCAATAGCGAGCAGTTGTTGTTGCTGATTTCGGATATCCTCGACTTGTCGAAGATCGAGGCGAACACGATGGAATTTCATTATTCGGAACAGTCGTTGAATGATTTGTTTACGGATATTTATCATGCGCAAGTGTTGAATATGCCCCCGAACGTGGAACTTCGGATGGATATACCGGAGAATAGTTTCTATTTGAGAACCGACCCGATGAGGTTGAAACAAGTGATAAACAACTTGATTAATAATGCGATCAAGTTTACCGCGGAAGGTTATATCAGTTTTGGTTATCGCGTGGCGAGAAACGGGAAAGAGGTTTGTCTGTACGTTCAAGACACGGGACCCGGAATCCCGGAAGAATCCCGGGAAAAAATATTTGAACGTTTCTATAAAGCGGATTCATTCAAAGGCGGAGTCGGATTGGGGCTGTCTATCAGCCAAACGATCATGAAGTACCTTGGAGGTAATATCGAGTTGAATTTCGATCTGGGACAAGGAACTTGTTTCGTGGCACGGCACCCGTTGACGTGTTGTGCGTGATGTGTTTTTTTCAGTTTATTGATTCCCGTTTTTTCCTTGTCTTTTGTTCTGGAACTTGGTTGTCACGTAGGCAGTGAATATGGGGAAAAAGATCATTCCGGCGGCGGCTAGGATGACGGCGAGTACCTGTCCTAGTTTCGTGACGCCGAAGATGTTGGAGCCCACAGTCGTTACGTTCATGAGTGCCCAATCGAATGCGTCCCAGTAGGTCTTCACGGGTGGATTGACGTCATGTTCCATGTAGTAGAAGATGATGCTGCAAAAGTATATTGTCGTGAATAAAATGGTCAGGTAAGTGATAAGCAGATTTGTGATTTTGCTGCGGGTCATCCAACTGACGATAAGGGATACACCGTATATGCCCCGGGCAAGCGGGATAAGCCTCAAGGCGATCCATGCCGAATGGGATATATGCGTCGATAAACCGTACACGATATTCAAATAAGGAATGGACACGAGCAGGAAAAGGAAATTATCCCGGAAGAAACGAGCCGTCCAACCGTTCGTGTGCCACCTCACGAAGAAATCGGCGAGGAACAGGGAGCATACCCACAGGTGGAATTTTAGTATGAATGTTTCACTTAGTGCGTTATTGCCTTTTAATAATTCAATAGATGCCACCACGATGATAGCCATACTACCTATTAAAACAAGAGCATTGAGGATTTTTTCCAGAACTTTACTTCTTTCCATGATAAATGAATTTATAAGTTTGCCCGCGGCAAATTATAAGTTGTTTTTCACTTGAACATTTAAACTTGCCGTAGGCAAATTCAACTTGAAACTTAGAAATTGCCGCGGGCAATTTCTATTTTATTTCCAAATAGTCACCGCCGAATACGTTGATATTCAACTTTTGTGCGATATATTTGATAGCGGCTTGTGCTTTCACGGAGTTACCGGCTTCATCCAATGGAGGAGCGAAAGCGGCGATGCCGAAGATGCCCGGAACGACTCCAAGGACTCCACCGCCGACACCCGATTTAGCGGGGACACCACTCGTGTACAGCCAATCGCCCGTGTGCTCGTAGAATCCCACGGTGGCGATTAGAGAGGTGATTTTCGGGGCTAAAGAGGCATCGAATACCTGTTGTTTTGTTACCGGGTTCAGTCCCCCGTTAGCGATGGTACAGGCAGCGATAGACAATTGTTTTGCCGTTACTCCCATGGAACATTGACGGGTGTACAAGTCGAGAGCCATATTCGGCTCATCGTATATCCGGTTGAAATTCTTCAGCAACCACGCGATAGAACGGTTATTGAAATTGGTTTCCGATTCGGACTTGTATAGTTCGTCCAGTAGTTGCAAGTCACTACCGCTCAATTCTTTCATGTTATCCGTGATGGCTTTCCATTTGGCGTCGCTATTACCGATAGGTTTCACCATACTGTCGGCGGAGATTGCCCCGGCATTTACCAACGGGGTACTCGGGTGATCGTTTTCGAGTAATATGGCCATGATGGAATTGAAAGGTAATCCCGTGGCGTCAGCCCCAATCTGGTCGAGAACGGCTTGAGCCCCGTATTGACGTAGCACGAGTATTGCCGTGTAGACCTTGGACACGGATTCTATACCGAAAACGTAGTCCGTGTCGCCAACCGTGATTACTTCTCCCGAGGGAAGACAGACGGAAATACCGAATAGGTTGGAATCAATCTTGTCTAGGAAGGGTATGTAATTCGCGTTTTTTCCTCCCTTCAAATCTTTCACTTGTGCGTGTGCCTCTTGAACTAAGTTCTTGAGGTCATTCATTGTAATTGTTTTTTTCATACCTGTAATTTATTATAGTTTATAAGGTTTGTAAAGTGGTTGGTAAGATAGTATTCTATCTCTTCCTCTATAAACAGAGGAGGAGCTGGAATACTACTTTATGGACCTTATAGACTATTTTGTTGTGTTTGTTGTTTGAGTTGTGGTTCCGGTCGTGGTTTGAGCCGTGGTTGCGGCTTGTACCGGTTGTTCTTCCCAGTGGAAAGGAGCGATCTGGGCGTTCGGGTCTTTCCATGACGGTTTACGTAGACTGTAGATGATAAACGGGGTGGCTACTACCACGATACAACCGATGATCAATACGGAGAACCAAACCGTGTTACTACCCACGTTGATCTGGGAAGGCGGGATAAAGCTCAACACGAATGCCAGCAAAGCACCGCAGAAACCGAGTCCGCCGATGATCCAAATGCCTACGTTGCTCTTTCTACCGATAGCGAAGGGACGCTCGGCTTTTTTCATCTTGTAGCGAAGTACGATAGCCCCGGAGAACATCAACAGGTACATGATGAGGTACAATAGTACGGTCAACTGTGACAGAATTTGGTAGAATGATTGCACGGAAGGCATAACCACGAACAAGAGAGCCAGAATAGTAACGACAGCCCCCTGTATGAAAAGAATGTTCTTTTGTACGCCAATTTTATTGGTTCTTTGGAAGAACGGTGGCAGATACCCGGCTTTACCCACGGTGAAGATACCTTTGGACGGACCGGCAACCCATGTCAATACTCCTGCCAGCACACCGAACATCAAAGCGATGGCGATAACGGGAGAAGCCCAACTGATGTGCAGGTATTTCAGATAACCGTCAAACCCGACAAGCAAACTCTGCGTCAAATTGATGTCTTTTGCCGGAATGATCAAACCCAAAGCGAAAGTACCGAGCACGAAGATGATAACGGTGATACCCGCGCCGATGAAGATGGCTTTCGGGTAATTCTTGGAGGCGGGTGCTTTCACGTCCATGACGTGGATACCCATCATCTCCATACCCGCGTAGAACAGGAAGATTCCCGATGCCAGTACGAGGTTGTCGAAATTGGTCAGGTCAGGGAAGAAACCTTGGCTCATGTCCATGTTGTTGTGTCCGCCCGTGGAGATGTAGATGATTCCGAAGATAATCAGTAACCCTGCCGGGATAATGGTTCCGACCATGGCACCGATTTTGGAAACTTTACCAACCCAGCCCAAACCTTTCAGGGAGATAAACGTGGCAATCCAGTAGATAGCCAATACGGTTATTAACGTGAAGAGCTTGTTTGAAGCAAGCAGAGCATCCTCTGACGTGTCCAGACCGATGTAAGCGATAGACACGGCACCGAAAGTCAGCACGGTAGGATACCATATCGTACTCTCGATCCATTGTAGGAATATGGCGAGGAATCCTACTCTTTTCCCGTAAGCTTCTCCGACCCAACGGAAAACTCCACCCTCTTTTTGGGAGAACATGGCGGCAAGTTCTGCCGCTACCAGTGCTGTTGGAACTAAGAATACGATGGCCGCGAACAAGTAGTAGAACGCGGAACTCAATCCGTAGACGGCTTCTGCCGGAAGTCCACGGAGACTCACTACCGCCGCAACGTTCATGATCGCCAAGGTCATTACGCCGAGTTTCATCGCGGTACTTTTCGTGTTTGAATTTGTTGTCATCTTAAATTAATTTAGTTTAGAATGTTATATTTAATATGATGGTTAGTTCATTTTGATCTCTTGCATGGGATAAATACGGGAGTAGGGAAATGAAGGTTGTTCTACTCACAATATTTAACTTTGAGTTTGCATACCGAGGGCGGCACTGTTTCTTCTGAAATAAGCGTACACGGTAAAGGCTCCACCCAGTATCATGCTTAGCAAGAACGGGAAGTAGGAGGCGTCCGTGGAGAAGAGGTCTTGCAGCCATTGGGTGATGAACGGATAGGTGATAATCGCGACGTAATTCATTGACATAACGAGTGCAAGGGCAAATGTCGCGTGTGATTCCACCGTGCTTGAGGAAGTTTTGTCGTATATGATCGGTTGCATGGCTCCGTAACCTAACCCGATGAGTATAATACCTATCGTCAGTATAACGGGACCTGCTTTCAGTATGAATAAAATAAAACCGACGGCAATAGCGCAAAGGGCGATGAAGTTCGTGTATGTTTTCAAAACTGAAATAATGTTGTTGATAAAAAATCCCGGTATTGTCATGGCGAGGAAGAACACGGAAATAAGCGTACCGGCAATGTCCGGATCCTTGTAGTGTTTCATTGTTTCCATGTAAATGGAGAGATTGAACGGTACGGTTAAAACCAAAAAGGTGATGAAATAATAAAGAAGCATCAAAGAAACAGGCCAATTGTGTTTCGTGCTTGACGCGGATGGGGTAGTGGAGGCGGTCGTCGTTTTGGGTGCAACAGTATGTGGTGTGGAGTCCAGTTTAAAGGCGAATAACAGAGAAATCCCCGACAGGCAATATACCAGAAAGGCGTAATGCCAGTTGATATCGGCAAGGACTCCGGCGAGGAATGTCGCCAACACGAGCGTTAAGTTCGTGATTGATGAGGCAATACCCAATTGCCGGGTACGATAGCGTTTGGAAAAGTTATCCGCGATAAGTCCCGTGGAAAAAGGAATGATCATTCCGGCGCCAATTCCCAACAACGCACTGATAACAAGTAATAGCGCGAGAGAATTGCTGAAAGGGTACACGACACTACACCCGAAGAAGATAGCTAACCCGATAATGAGAATCCGTTTTTTGTTCACATGTAGGGAAAGTCGTCCCGCCAGCAGGATAAAGGGTACAATAATAAACGAGGGAAGGGATTCCAGCATTTGTAATTCCAAATCGCTTGCTCCTTTGAAAATATGTTCGAGATCGCCCAAGATAGGGGATATGGCTAATCCCGGCAGGGAAGTAACCATGGAAATAGAATAAATGGCAAGAAGCGCAGTCAGCGTGATCGTACCATGACCTGTTTGTATCTTCATTTTGGTATCGTTTAGTTCTAGTCCCTATACGGGAGAGAGAAGGAAAAGATTATTAATTTTAGATTTTAAATATTAGATTTCTCCCTGTTTGCCCTGTTTCTTTGTGCTAATCATAAATCGAGAAATCGTCAATTCTCGGGTTTGCGGCATCGAATGACGACCGCCTTTTCATTATTCAATGTCGTGGCTAGTAGGAATATATCTCCACCTTCTTTCATCTTGCTTCGGGAACGGATTTCGTTTGCCGATATTTTGAAATTTCGGGTAGTGATGTTTGCTTTCGGGATTGTTCTGGCTATCTGTTTCAGCCATTTGCTGGAGAAGTCGAAGACTTCTTCCACTTGAAATATTCTACCGGGGAAATCATGGATTAACGTATCTCCGGTATATAAATGGCTGTGCCGATGTAATTTCTTTAGCCCATAACGATTTGCCGGAATCTTGAACGCACCGCTTTTTAATATGGAACTATTGGGTTCATAAAGGTATTGACCCACCGTATCCGTCATGTCGGGTTGCGCTTCTCCCTCGTCTTCCGGCGTGAAAGTGAATCTCTGCACGATTTGTGAAGCGGGAAAGTTGACGGCGTGTATCGTTAACGCGTGTTGCTCCGGCGTTGTGTCCAGTACAAACAAAAGCTCCTTGCACTCGTTTTTCACCGACAACACATGTACCTCGGTCGTCTCCGGCAGGAGGCGCAGGACTGCCGTGATATCGGCCATGGGAGATATTTTCACGATCAAGCGGCTGCCGCGGGAGAGTATGTTCTCTTTTATTTCCAGTACGTTAGGTTCGTAATCGGCAAGAGCGAAGATACGCTTGTTATCATGAGTCCGGCGGGAGGGGTCTATATAATACGTGTCGGCCGCGAGAGTCCCCGCTACGTGTGTGCCATTCCCGTGTATTACTTCTATGTTATTTGCTCCCAGTATGCTGAAATTATAACGTGCAGCTTCACAATACGAGGGATTCTGTTCCACGTAGGTTACTTTACCCGTCGAACGGGAAAAGAAATAAGAATCGACACCCATTCCCCCCGTGAGGTCACAGAGCGTGTTGCCCGATATCAAGCATGCCTTGTAGCCGGCAGTAAGTTCCGACGAACATTGTTCCGTTGCTAATGCCGAGGGGTAAAATATACCGGGATGAGCGAACCACGAGGGGAGCTTGTCTTTGATTCTCGCACGGGCATGGATTTGTTCGACAGCTATATCCACCCGGTTATCCGGGTAGTTCTTTCTTTGAAATTGCAATCGAGCGGGATCATCATCGAGATGTTCCCTGACGAAGTCAAGTATTTCGGAAGACAATAGCATCGTGTCGGACATTGTTTTTTACTCGTGCAAAAATAGGGAAATTAATCCGGTAAAAACAACGCTTGCTCATCAATTTCTTTGGGTTCCATTGTCGGATTATAGGGTAAGCTGAACCAGAAACGTGATCCTTTGCCCACGGTTGATTCCACCCCGATTTCTCCGCCCAACTTTTCGATAATGCTTTTGCAGATAGGCAGCCCCAACCCCGTGCCTCGTATAAACGAGTTGAGTTTCACGAAACGTTCGAACACGTGCCCGATATTTTCTTCCGGGATGCCGATTCCCGTGTCCTGCACGTGAAATTCGATGCGTTCGCCCGTGACATGGTATCCGAGGCGGATGCTTCCCTTTTCCGTGAATTTGAGTGCGTTATTGATAAAGTTGGATAAGATTTGAGCGATCCGGTTTCTGTCACTATAAATAAAACATCGGGGAATATGCTCCTCAAACGAGAGTGTCACGTCCTCTGTCGTTAATTTCATCGTGTGCAGGCAAACGACTTCCTTGCACAGGTTATTGACATCAAAAACAGCGAGAGAAATATCAAATGTCCCGGCTTCGATCTTCGAGAGATCCAATATATCGGAAATCAATTGCAGGAGCAGTTCGTTATTTTTCTGGATAACGGAAAGATATTGTTCCCGTTCTTCTATACTTTCCGTTTCCGCGACGAGAGCCGAGAACCCCACGATGGCATTCAACGGGGTACGTATTTCATGACTCATGTTAGCGAGAAATGCGGACTTCAACCGGTCGGATTCTTCCGCCCGTAACTTGGCTTTCAGAAGGTGCTGTTCCGTTTCTTTCGATTCGGTAATATCTATATTCAACCCGATCACTTCGATTATCTCGTTTTGCGGGTTGTATTCTTTGACTTTAAAGCGGACACGTAACCAGCGCCATTCTTGCCCGACCCGCACTCTCACCTCGTCCGCGAATTCCCGGCTTTTCCCTTCCAGTACTTGCTGGTGAAACCCTTGCAATTTCACGGTGTCCTCGGGGCATACGAACTCGTGGACATCCTCGATATCCTGAACATGACGGGGTTGTTGGTTGAGGTTGTAAAACCAGACATCCGAGCCGAAGAATGTCTTTTGTAACGGGTTCCACCTGCATATACCCACTTTGGAAAATTCAGCGATATTGTTGAATAAGGTTTCAAATTCTTCGATCTTCCGGTAGTTCTCGAACGCTTCCGTGTTGTCTATCACGATAAGCAAGTAATTCTCAACGTTGTGGTTTGTGTCATAAAGGCAGGTACCTTTCACGGTCAAGTTCTTGCTTCCCGTGTATTTTGTGCTGTAATATACCTTGTCGATCTTCGAAAATTTGTATATAAGCGGAAACATGATCTCTTTACCCTGCCGTAGTTCTTCCAGTTTATCTGCCGGAAGATTGGGGTTTTCGAACAAGTTCACCCCGAGCACGTCTTCTTTCCGGTTGAAACCGAACATCTCGGCCTCTATGTCGTTCAAGTCGAGCAGATCACCGTTCTTGTCATATATTTCGATACCCACGGGGATGTTTTTATATATATTGCGCAGGGCTTCCTCGCTATGCCGGAGTGCTTTGATCGCTTTTTGTTGCTCCGTGATATCCGTGAATAAGGCCACAACCTCGTTTTCTCCCGGCGAATAAAGAGTCAGGCGGTATTGTAAACCTGTTTTTTCCATGAATCGGGTGCTTTCCGTTGCTTGCTTTTGCAAAACGATATTATGCAGGCGGAGCAAGCTCTCTGGATCTTCTATTCCGAAATCTTTGGCATTTTTACCGTCGAAATAATTCGGGGGTGTTCCTGATATTCTGTTGAAAGCGGGATTGGAGTCAAGGTATTTAAAATCGCACGGTTGTCCGTTCTCGTCATAAATCAGTTGCAAACGGAGATAGCCGATAGGTATGTGATCGTATAGTTTTTGTAAATATTGTTGTTGTTCCCGTGCTTCTCTCTCCGAGGTGCGTAATTCTATACAAATATTGATGATATTCGATATGGCGAAAAACCATTCTTTATCGATGTGAGTCCACAAGCGGGGACGATTGACGATGTCGATGCCCATGTATCCCCATATCCCGTCGCTGGAGGCGAGGGGAATGACCAACAGGGAGGCAATATTCTGACGTGCCAGTACTTGTCTGTCCGTTTCTGCCTCGGGGGGCAACTCGTCGAGATGATTGATAATAATCGGGATATTATTGAGTATCTGTTTGCTCCACCACCCGATATGATTGGAATCCATGTCTTGTAATGTATCTATTTCCGGTTGCACGCCGGGTTTTGTCGCCTCGTATATACAACTTTGCGTGTCCTTTTTTTTATCGTACTTGAAAATATAGGTTCTATCCCCGTCAAATTGTTTAAGAACCTCTTTCAACGTATCGGTAATCACTTGGTCTGAATCCGGGTTTTTAAGAAATTTGGATAAGGATTGTGACAGGGAATACTGGCGTAACATCAGTTCTTTCAACTGGTTCTCTTCTCTTGCTTTTGATATGAGAATATTCTCTTCTTCTTCCAGAATCTTGGAATAACCGGTAGCCGTGACCGTCCCGTCCTCTTCAATGACTCTATTCCCGATTTTGGAATGTATCCACATTTCCCCGAATCTTGTCATAATAGGGAATATTTCATCGTAGAAGTTCTGGTTTCTCAAGTGCGGGAGGTTTGCGCTCACCCGTTGACGGTATTTCTCGTTAATCAAGTTCAGAACTTGATTTGTTGTTAGCGTGTTCCCTTTAAGTCCCAGTATATCCACCACGTAATCCGAGCATTGGATTTCATGTGTTTCGAAATTCACTTTCCACCACCCGATCTTGGCTGTTTTTTGCAGTTCTTGGAGTATAAGTTCTTTTTCTCGCAAACTCTCTAATTCGCTATTCGAGATAGTGGTATTACCTGTTTTTGACATAATCACGTCTTTTGGAAATGGGATCTATTCTATTTTGCCAATCTATTTCCCGACAAAAGTAAATAATTAATCTCAAAATACCACTATTTAGTTGTGAAAAGGCTTTTATTAATCTTCCGTGTTTTGCCCTGTCCTGCGGACGTATATATTGCGCTGAAAGCGCTCTAACCTATCACGTCACAACTCAATATTACCGTGAAACGGCTGCCCTTACCGGGTTCGGACCATAAGACAATACGTCCGCCCAGTTTTTCGATAATAACTTGGCAGATAGATAGTCCCAATCCGGTACCCTGTGCGAATTCATCTTGTTTGTAGAAACGGCTGAATATCATCTTTTGTTCCGCTTTCGGGATGCCTTTTCCGCTGTCTTCCACGAATATATGTACTTGTTTTTCTTTCGGGAAATATTGATAGCCCAATTTGACGTATCCGCTTGGGGTGAATTTGCCCGCGTTATTGAGGAAATTCGTCAGCACTTGCGTGAGTCGGCTCTTGTCAACGTAAATTTCCGGTTGTGCCTTATCACATTCTTTCAGAAATTGCAAGTGAGACGGTACGATGACCTGATGCGTGTTATATACTTCGTCTATCAATGTGGCAACCGGGTATTTTTGAAAATCAAAAGACATGTATCCCGATTCGATACGGGAGATTTCCAGAATATCATTGATAAGTTTAAGCAGTAATTCGCTATTCGTGTTGATCGTGTTGATGTAGAGTTGCTTTTCATCTTCGTCGAGTTCCACCCCGGACACGAGGATGTTGGAGAAACCGACAATGGCGTTTAGCGGTGTACGTATTTCATGGCTCATGTTTGCCAGAAAAGATTGTTTCAGTTCGGCTTTTTCTGCCAGTTCTCTGGCTTCAATCAATTCCTGTTCCCGTTTTTTATACTCGTCGATATTCACGATCAATCCGGTTGTCTTCTGTTGACCGGACATACTATCCATGGTACTGCTGCGAAATTCCCACCATTGGTAACCTTCCTTCGTGAAATCACACAAAAGCTCTATTGTGTGAGTTCCTTGTGTCAGAACTTTTTGCCAATACTGCCTGAACAGTGTCCGGTAGTCCGGGTGGATAAAGGCGGTAAACTCGTCCACGGATAGGGAAGCGTTTCCTATATGGGAAGATTTCCAGAAAGCATTTTTGAATTGCAACATATCACGTTTGATTCTCCATGCGAAAGTATTTCCGCCTTCAATTGCCAATGCCAACGACTCTCTTTCTTCTTCCAGATCATACAATACCTGACGGCGCATTTTTATTTCGCGCATGTATAAAAAGGTCAACCAAGTGAACAAGGTGAGTAAAATAGCAAGAGAACTGAAAATGATAAAAAACCATGTCTTGGGATAGTGTTCCTTGAAGGGCAAATTGATAATCATGTACTTCGCTGGGATATCCTTTTGCTTGAAACCCGCTTTCTTCATGGTTTGCCAATCCACGACGTAGGCCTTGGCACTTTCACGGACGGGGATATCCTGCGGTCTTGTCCCGTTCAGGATTTGGACGGCAAGGTCAACTTCTTCCTTAACCTGTGTCGACAGGGGTGTCATGTATCCGCCGCGGAAACTGAATCCGCACCCGAACATCTCGTATATCGCCGAATAACGGTTGTTCATGTAGAAATTAGCGATGGTCACGGTCGAGAAATCGTATTTCAATTGTAAATAAGGATTTCCCGTGTTGAACTTACTCATTTCCCAAAGATAATCCATGCTGATGTATTTCTCCGCGGGTGGGGTTTCGCCCTTGGTTTTTCTTCTTGCCAGATAGATGTTTATCTTGTAATTATTCTCTGCATCCTGATTTAAAGAGTCCACGAAATCCTCCACGTGCTTGAGTGTCGTATAATTGTTCAAGTGTTGGTCTATATCGGCGCGAATCTTCCGGTCCAGAAACGTGGAGTCGAGTAACGTGAAACACGTGGACCGATGACTAAATTCTTTTATGACTTCCATGTTTTTCAAGATATCTATCTTGTCATGGAATCCGGTGACATTCGGGAATTTCTTTATGAGCGACCAGTTGGGATAATTGACTCCGGCGAAAACAACAGGGGTCATCTTTAGCAATTCATGTCCGGTCATAAGCAGGGAATAGGTCGCTTGATCGTCATTCACGAGGATAATATCCGGTCGCCAATCGTACAGGGAATCAAGCAGGTGCGATATCCTGTCGATTTCTTCCTGTTCCCGGTGACTTTCGCAATCGAGGTAGAAAGTACGAATATTCGCTTTTATCCCTTTATTACTGAAATTATCGGCTATCATCTCGTCGTACTCCGGGTATAAAGGAAAACTTTCCTCGTATGAATGGATAACAAGAACGTGTTTCGCGGGGGTGGAGCAACCTGTCGCGAGCGATAACAGAAATAGAATAATATAGACTCTGAATTTCATAGTTCTTAATTAAAAATGTAACGGATACCGATCTGTAATTGCCAGCAATTGTCTGACGACCGCTTGGTTTCAAAGGTTTTGTAAGGCAATATATCTTGTCCGTCTTTTTTTATCGTGCACATCGTGTAAACGGGTTCTCCCGCCTCGTTTACTTCTTTCAGTTGGAGTAATTTACCGTTATTACCCGCGGTAGCCACCTTGGAAACTCCCCACGAGTTGTCGATTAAATTGCCTGCGTTCATGATATCTACCGACACCTGCAACGTGTTGTTCACCTTTCCGGTTCGTATCTTGAAATCCTGTACAACCCGCAGGTTAAAGCGGTTGAACCACGGCAGGTAAGCTGCATAAGCCTCCGCGTATTCTCCTTTGTGTTTTTTCAAGTACGGGTCTTGATTGACGAATGTCCAGAAAGCATCCCGTTGTTCTTCCGCCGTGAAGGTCGCGTTGCCCACCTTGTTATCCGCGAAATGAAGTTCGTTCCGGTCGCGGGGAATATAAATCAGGTCGTAATTTATCCCGTCATTATTCATGTCCGTGTTGTACAGGTAGGAATAGTTTCCGGCATATTGTCCCTCGTAGAAAATGGCTACCGAGGTCGTGAAGTGACGCGCGTACGTTCTCGTGTAATTGATTTGTGAGATTACCCGGTGGGGTGTTTGCATGTATTGCGGGCGATGTAATTCTTGGTTATTAGGTCCCATCACGGAAGGTTCCTGCATCCACGCGTTGTCTACCTGATTACTTCTGTTGTCGGTCATGGTTCTCGAGGTCGTGTACGTGTAGGCGGTCATGAAGCCGAGTCCCGCGATTGGTTCCATGTTCAACGTCACGTTGAAATTGGCACTGTATCCCTTTCCGCTGTTGTCCATTAAGATGGCGTTCGTGATTTCCTCGTGTATCCGTTTCTCCGTGTTTCCGGGGTAGCGGTATCGGTTGTCCGCTCCGGTAAAGCGGGACATCTTCCCGTCGTCATTGCTGATCACGTTCATATCCCGTTGCACGATGGCGTTCAGGTCTTTGATAAACATACCTTCCAGCGTGAGCAGCGAGTTGAAGGGGAGAGGCAGCCGGTAGTCAACGGCCAACGAACTCTTCCATACTTGCGGTATCTTGAAATGACGGTCTATCGTGGCGATATTATTCACGCTTCCCGGTTCCAGCCGGAAACGGTCGGGAAACAGCGGGGCAATATCCCGCAATATCTCTTCCCGCGTGCGTATTCCCCCGGCTAACGCGGCAAGTAATTCATCCCCTGCTTTCGCGGTCGATACGGTATTCTTCAACATCCCGCTGCCTTCCTGCATCTTCGAGAGGAATATCATCGGGAAACGTCCCGTGAAGATTCCGGTACCCCCGCGAAGGCTTAGCGTGTTGGTGCCCGATATGTCGTAGTTGAAACCGATACGGGGAGAGAATAAAGGAGTGGATTCAGGCCAATAAGCGGTACTTAATTTCACCCCGTTGAACGTGTAGTCGGCGATGGACGGGTTTTCGAGGCGCTTACCCGCGTATATCGGTATGTCCATACGTATGCCGTACGTGAGCAGCAATCTGCTTGTGACGTGATAATCGTCCTGCGCGTAAATAGAGAACTGGCGGTAATTAACCTTTGCCGGGGCGAGTTTACCGCCCGTGAGGGAGTAGCAGAGGGCAAAGGCTACCGGGGCTGCCTTGTTCGCGAAATCCTCGTAACTGGCATACCGGTAATACCCGGCACCGTATCGCATGTAATTATTGGATAAATCCTGTAATTCAAAACTGAATCCGGTCGTGATATAATGTTTTCCCGTCTGGATGGAAAGGTTGTCCGTGACTGCCCATACTCTTTCCTTGATACCGTTATTCCACGCGTGTTGCTCGTATCCCGCGTTCATGAAAGCCCATTCCGCCCCTCCCTCGTCCGGTTTAATGATATCCACGGTGGGGAAATCCCCCTTACATTTCCGGTTGTTACAGTCGTTAAAAGTGAAACTCACCAGCAACTGATTGGCGATATTCTCGCGTAAATAACTATGCCATTCCCCCGTGAGCGAATACACGTCACTCTCTTCTTGATAAGTGGAGTTGCGGAAACTCATGGAATATCGACTCACGGGATTTCCGTTGATGGAAAGGGCATTCCCGACCAGATTGTTATCATCTTTATACGCGGTATAGTTCAATCGGAGCATCATCTTATTCCGGTCGTTGATATTCCAATCCGCGCGTGTCAGCAGGCGGTACACGGTGGTATTCCCGTCGAAGTTCGTCCACGACCCGGTGTCATACCCGTACATTTCTTTCAAGTCTTTCGAGAAGAGGCTCATATCTTCCGCCGTCACCCGCGAAATCATGTTTTGCGGGTCTTCTTTTCCGTCCGTCGAGAGTTTCCACTTGTGTATCGGGGCGGGAGAGTTCTCGCGTTCCCCGCTGACGAAGAAGAAGAGTTTGTTCCTGAGGACAGGTCCCCCGAACGTGAAACCGTATATATTCCGGGCTTCTTTCTCCCGTTCGCCTAAATTGTAACCGTCCACCTTATTGCCCCGCAAGTACTCGTTTTTAATATAGGTGTATGCCGAACCTTGAAATTGATTCGTCCCGCTTTTCGTGACGATATTGATAGCTCCCCCGATGAAGTTCGTCTGGCGGACGTCATACGTGGCGATGTTTATCATGGCTTCCTCGATGGCATCCGGCGATATCGGGTTTCCGCCTCCCGGCAGGACGCTCCCGTCCAATCCCATGTTGTAATTGAAATTCGCCCCGTCCACGCTATAATTATTCATGCGTTGGTCCCGTCCGCCGATACCGTTTCCGTTGGCGTAAGGCGATAGTTTGATGATATCGGTCAACTTGCGGCTAATATTCGGGAACATATTCACGCGGGAAGCGTCGATGTAAACGCTTGCGCCTGTTTTACCGTTCGAGTGTTTGGATTTGGAACTTTTTACAATTACTTCATCCAGATTCGCGGAAGGTGTTAGCGTGACGTTATACGTGTGTTTCCCTGCCAACTGTATATATATACCCGTGATTTCAGCCCGGTGGAATCCCACGAAGGAAACTTCTATCGTGTAAGGGCCTCCCGTCCTCATGCCGTCCAGTTGATACCGTCCCCGGTTGTTCGCGGTAGTGGCGTAGCGGGTTCCCGACGGGGTATGAGTGGCGATTACCGTTGCTCCCGGGAGGGAATCTCTGCCATCCGAAACGTACCCGTTCAAAGACGAGGTAGTTACTTGTGCTTGACTGCCTATGTAAAATGATAAAAACAAAACACACACGAGAAACTTGTCAATCAAGTACGTAAATACTGACTTGTTGTTGCCATGTTCCCCTTCTTGCATTTTCATTGATTTATATTCTCTTGATTACACCATTTTACACACTGCAAATATGATGAATATTTACAGAGAAAACAAAAAAACTTTCGCCAGTCTGTGAAGGGAAAAGATTTTTCCCTATTTTTATCGCACTTTCTGCGTGTATGGCGTGGATGAGTGCGTGAAGTTGTTATTAATTATTTAATACCTTATAAGTCATGAAACAAACCTTGACATTTAATCTTTCCACGATAACATCAACGGAAAGTAAAATCAACGTCGATGCCTTCGACGAAAGCTTGGAAGCCTTCGAGAACGGAGATTACCTGAAAGCTTTCCATACCTTGCTCGATTACGTGAACCCGGACTTGCGGGAGAAATACGGTAATTCGGCAGGAACAGAGTTTAACGTTCCGCACGGTTCGATCGTGGTATCGATAAAGATCGAGGACGGGCAAGTAAACGTTATGGCGCCGTTCCTTGCATTGCCGGACAAAGGCAGAGTACCTTTGTTGCGTCAGGTAGCAGGCTTGAATTTTAATGACATGGATCTGGCACAGATCGAGTTGCGGGATGAAAAACTGTTCTTCAAATACAGCTGCCCGCTTGCGTTAGCACAGCCTTACAAGATGTATTACGTGTTGGAAGAGATATGCCGCACGGGAGATAAATACGACGACGAGTTCGAAACGAAGTTCGGGGCAGTACGTATTTATGAACCCAAGGTAACGCCTTTCGATGCGGAAACGCTTGATAACGTGTACGAGGTCATTCAGTTGAGTTGTCGGGAATGTATGGACGCGGTGAAAGGCTTCGAGGCCGACCGTAAATACGGTTTCGCGTGGAACGTGCTCGACACTACCCTGTTGAAAATCCTTTACTACGCTCACCCGCAAGGACAGTTACTCAATGACTTGAATAAAGCGGTTAGGGAAATGGACCGGGAGGACATCCCGCTGCCGGAAGTGGTGAATTACGGTAAGTCCGTGGTTGCCCGTGTCCAAGCAATGACGAAAGAAGAATTGGCGGAAGACTTGTATTTCGTGGAAACTTTTATCTCCCCGAAACGTCGTTCCAATCTAAAGAATATACAGGAGAATTTCGAGGGAACATACGACCGCGCCACCCAAGCGTTCGAGGCGAGGGATTACCAGACGTGTTGCTTGATGATCGTGTACAAGTTCTACGAGATGTATTTCTACAATGACGTGCAGGACGACGTGAATACTGTTGTAACGAGAGCGTTGACGAAGACTTCGGCCATGCCGTGGGATGAGGCGGCGCGGATTCTTCACGAGGCAATGGATAACATCATGGAAGGAGAACTCGACGCGGATGATGATGACGAGGACGTGGATTTCGGAACGATGGTGAACAACGCTTTCGCTAACGTGGATATGAATCAGGTAGCCCAGAATATGCAACAGGCAATGCAACAAGCCATGCAGGGCGGTATGCAGGAATATCTGGCCAACGTGCAGACTTTGCAGATGCAGATGATGCAAGGGCAGATCAGCGTGGAGGAATACACGCGTAGAGTACAGGAACTGGCTGCCGGGTTGGGAAACAATCAATAACAAGGATGAAATTTTGACATTATGGAACAGAATATATTTAAAGCCGTCTATAAAGTAAACCATGCCGGCGGATCAGGCAGTTGTTTCTACCTGAAAAACTATGATTTATTTGTAACAAATTATCATGTCGTGGAAGGGTTCCGTGAAGTGGCTCTGCAAGACAACGACAAAAACAGATTTTACGCCCGTGTGGTATTGGTCAATCCCGCGCGCGATATCGCTTTGCTGAAAGCGGACGGTGATTTTTCCGCGCTTCCCGAGATCGCGTTATCCGCCCTCGACGAAGTTTCTATCGGGCAGAGAATCAACGTGGCTGGATATCCTTTCGGTATGCCTTTCACGGTTACCGAGGGTACTGTATCTTCGCCCCGTCAGTTGATGAATGATAGTTACTATATCCAGACCGACGCGGCAGTGAATCCCGGTAACAGCGGGGGACCGATGTTCAACGACAGCAACGAGCTGGTGGCTATCACGGTAAGTAAACTCAATAATGCCGATAACATGGGATTCGGTATTCCGGTTGCCTCTTTGCGCGAGTTGCTCGAACAGATTGCCGACCTCGATACCTCGATATTTAACGTGCAGTGTAACAGTTGCGACGAGTTCATATCCGAGGAGGAAGAATATTGCCCCTCTTGCGGTGACAAATTGCCGGAAAACGTGTTCAAGGAAAGAACGTTGACCGACCTTGCCGTGTTCTGCGAGGAAGCCATCGAGGCGATGGGCATTAATCCCGTGCTTGCCCGCGTGGGATACGAGAGTTGGGTATTCCATAAAGGAAGTTCCGAGATCCGTATGTTTGTTTACAATCGCCAATACCTGTTCTGCACTTCACCGCTCAACGTGTTGCCGAAAAAGAATCTCGAACCCGTGCTTTCATACTTGCTCAACGCGGACGTGCGTCCTTATCAATTCGGTTTGGACGGTAATCAGATTTACATTTCCTATCGGGTACATATCTCGGATGTGTTCTCCGAATACGGCGAGGAAGTTCAGAAAAACTTGACAAATATGGCTTTCAAAGCCGACGAATTGGATAATTACCTCGCCGACACCTTCGGTTGCGAATTTTCCGAATACGCGAAGAAGGACGCTATTTAGGGGGGAAGAGTCGCCTTCAGCGAGTCACAAGTTACAAGTTGCTTCTCTGGCGTTTAAGACTGTATTCCAGCACCTCCTCTGTTTATAGAGGAGGTGGCTGCGAAGCAGACGGAGGAGTTTATTAATTTTAGATTTAGAGATTTTGGATTGAATGATTCCAGCCGCACGAGCAACGCTTTATTAAATCACCTAATCAAAGAACTTCCTCCCGGCTCGCCGTGTTATTTTGAAAAGAAATGAGGCGGTAGCACAGGTACCAATTTTGTGTTGGGATGAATATCAATTGGAGGGGTTGTGTGTGCCGCCCGCCTCTGGTGGTTGCAAACTTTATTGCCGTCTAAGTTTAATGATAAACACTATTCTCTTGTTTCTATTTTTAGTTGTGTAGTAAAAGTATAACCGAATACCCGATCTTCAAAATATAATCAACGAATAGGCTGATTTTATCGACGAATGGACGAATTTTGTCTTCGGCAAGTTATCGTTTTTTAGCGAGGCTGTAGTCCGACAGTTTTTCGCATTCAGTGTTTTTCCAATTGCAGTTTCATCATAATATCGGTTTGTTCGTCGTTACCCAACTTGAAAATATGTTTGTCGAACGCGACAAAGCCGTTTTTCTTGTAAAATTTTATGGCTCTCGGGTTCTCTTCCCAGACTCCCAGCCAGATATAATCGACGTTCATCTGCTTTGCCACTTGTATGGCTTTTTCGTAAAGTAGTTGCCCGACTTTTTTCCCGTGAAATTCCCGTAGCACGTAAATCCGTTCTATCTCCAGCGCCTTGCAGTCTTTCAGTTCCGTTTGGGACGCCCCGAAGTTCAGTTTCAAATAACCGATAATATGGTCGTCAACAGCCGCGAAGTAGAACTCCGAGTTCCGGTCATGAAGTTCTTCCGACAATTTTTCTGAAGAGAAGCTCTCTTGCAGGTATTTCTCCATGTCTTCGGCAGTATTTACCTCGGCAAATGTTTCGGAGAAAGTCTGCCTGCCGATTTCCTGTAACCGGTGGATATCACCGGAAGTCACTCTTTGAATACTTATATTTTCCATGTTTGCCTGACGTTGATTATTTACAAGTTTGAGGACAAAGGTAGGGAAATTACTCGCTATTCGGTAATTGTTTTTACTATCCGGTAAATATACGCTATATTTACCGGATAATTAAATTCGAAAACATGTAATATGATTATGCAAGATATAGTAAACGAACGCTGTGGCTGGTGCGGAACCGATGAGTTGTACGTGAAATACCATGACGAGGAATGGGGAAGGTTAGTAACCGATGACAAGAAGCTATTCGAGTTTCTTGTACTGGAGAGTGCCCAAGCCGGGTTGAGTTGGATAACCATTCTTCGGAAGCGGGAAGGATACCGTGAGGCTTTTTGTGATTTCGATGCCGGGCGGGTGGCACGAATGACTGATGAAGATGTCGAGCGGTTGATGCAGTTTGACGGCATCGTGAAAAACCGCCTGAAAATCAAATCGACAATCACCAACGCGAGATTGTTCCTCGCGTTGCAAAAGGAGTTCGGGAGTTTCTACGACTATACGCTCTCTTTCTTTCCCGACAGAAAACCAATTATCAATACCGTGCGGTCATTGAGTGATATCCCGGCGTCCTCTCCCGTGTCCGACGCGATGAGCAAGGATATGAAAAAGCGCGGCTTCAAATTCTTCGGAACGACGATTTGTTACGCCCACTTGCAGGCTTCGGGGTTTATCAACGACCACCTGACGGATTGCATTTGCCGGAAAAGATGTATGAATTAGAAAGGGTTCGAATCCCTTTAGATACAAAAAGAGAGTCAGTTTTCGTGTACTAACTCTCTTTCAGTGACTTGCTTTCGCGGAGAGGGAGGGATTCGAACCCCCGGTACCTCGCGGTACAACGGTTTTCAAGACCGCCGCAATCGACCACTCTGCCACCTCTCCAAATGCGGATGCAAATATAAAGACTTTATCGGGCTTTCAAAATTATTTTCGTGTTTTTTTATTCAGCGCGTATTTCAAGTAAAAGTAACCGCATACTCCCGCGAATAAAGAGGCACCGATGATCCCGATCTTGGCTTGATTGAGCAACATGGCTCCTTCGTCGCCTATGCCGGAATACGAGAGGTTGGCGATAAACAGTGAAACCGTGAAGCCGATACCCCCGAGCAGGGAGATGCCGAAAAGCGTGTGAGTGTTCATTTTGTCGGGCATCGTGAGCCATCCCGCCTTGATGCTGAGGTAGGTGAACGAGAAGATGCCGACCAGTTTGCCGACGACGAGCGATATGAAGATCGTTATCGACACGCCTTGCAGCGAGGCGAGCGTGAAGCCCTCGAACGAGATGCTGGCGTTGGCGAAAGCGAAAAGCGGCATCACGATGTAGTTGACGAGGAAGCGCAGGTCGTCGTCCATGGCTTGTAGCGGGCTGACCACTTTGTCGGACGCCGACTCGATACTTTTCAGTATGGATAATTCCGAGTTGCTGAGAATGATTTCGTTCGAGTCTTCGGGGAGGCGTTTGAGGCTCTCCCGGATGTTGTTGACGTATTTGTATATATGCAGTTTCGGGCGGGCGGGTACGGTGAACGCCACGATAACCCCCGCGATGGTGGGGTGTATCCCCGCGTTGATGAACAGGCACCAGACGACAATACCGAAAAAGATAAAAAACAACTTGTTGTGTATGCCTTGCCGTCCCCCGATGTAAAGGAGTGCCACCACCGCGGCGGCGGCGATAATGTAGTTCATCACGAGGTGGGAACTGTAGAACAGGGCAATGATGATGATACCCCCGATATCGTCCACCACGGCGAAAGCGGTCAGGAATATCTTGAGGCTGAGGGGGACTTTCTTACCCAACAGGGAAAGCACCCCGAGCGAGAACGCGATGTCGGTCGCCATAGGTATGGCGGCTCCCCGCATGGCAAGACCGGGTTGCCCGATGAGGCAGAACAGGAGAACGGGCATAATCATACCCCCGCAGGCTGCTACCACCGGGAGCAGGGCTTTGCGCGGGGTGGAAAGTTCGCCGACGAGTAGTTCCCGTTTGATTTCCAGTCCCACGGAGAAAAAGAAAATAGCCATGAGAGCATCGTTGATGAAGTCGAGTAACGTCATCGGATTGCCGTCATGGCGGTCAAAAAGGTTGAAATTCCCGATAGTGAGGGAAATGTTTTTCGACAAGAGGGAGGCATAATGCTCTTGCAGGGGGGAATTAGCGATAAGCATTGCCGCCACTGCCACGAATAGAAGAATAATACCCCCGTTAATCTTGGTTTGTATCAGTCTTCTAATGGAAAACTTGAAAGTTTCTTTGACCATTTTACATGCGGTTTATGAAATTTAATTCGTCGCGAATCTAATAAATAAAATTTAGAATTTAGAATTATCATGCTTTCACGTACCTGCTGTCCGAGAATGTCGTCCAGTCTGGCGAGCAGAAAAAGAGGTAGAGGTGGAGCGTCTCCGTCGACGGGTAGCCGAGGTCGGGCAGTTGGATTTGGGCGAAACGTTCGCCGCGGGTGACATCCGTCATGACGAGCAACGGTATGTCGGGGCGCGATTCGTAGAAATACCCCATCATCAGCAGGTCGTCCGGGTTTGACAAGCCGTATTCCCTGTCGGGATGTTCCCACGTGGGAAAGAGCAACAGGTCTTCGCGGTTTACCCGTGTTTCCCGCGGGGGCACGAGTTTGCCCTTGCAGAAAAAGAAATCGGGGAAGTAGTCCACACCTAGCAATTTCGCGTCAAGCACGGGGTAGTTAATCATCTTGAAGATATCGAGGCGGTTTTTGCGGAATAGCTTCGCGTAAGCGTCCCACGCTATGCACAGTATACCGTTGGTTCTGAAAAAGTTAATCGCGCAATCTGTTGCGATTTCGAGGGCTTCCCTCGATTCGATTTGTTTTTCCGTCGGCGGTTTTTTCGTTTTTTCCCGGGTACTTGGCATGGCGCATAGTTTCCCGTTGCGGTAGTAGAACGTGATTCCGTTTACCCGGTACTTGCGCGGTCGTTCGTTTGATTCGTCTTCTGTTTTCATGGTAGCCGATTTTAAGGTGTAACATATCCTCCCACGTTCCTCGACGACTTAAAATTAGTAAAAAATATTTACTTTATCAAGTATTTATCTGAATTTGCAGATAAGTTATAGATAAGTTACAGGTAAGTTGCAGATAAGTAAGCGTGGAGGAGTCGCCGAAGGCGACTCTCATAAATCCTTCAATCTAAAATCATAAATCATAAATCATAACTCCCCGAATAGAAAAGGCCGACCGCGGCTCTTCCCGGGTACGTTTCTTCCAGTTCGTGCTGGTGATAGAGGTATCCGGCGTCATCGTAATATTTGGCATCCCGGGGGCATTTCTTGATGCAGGCACCGCATTTGATACAGATACCCGTGATTTCTTTCACGTTGTCGGGGTTGATCGAGCCCATGGGGCAGACTTTGGCGCACAGTCCGCAGTCATTGCAGCGGTCGTTGGTAAGGGGTTTCACCTTGCGTATGTCTATCGGGTTGCCGTGACGGTCGCGGGGCGTGTAATACCCGCGATAGGGATAAGGGGTGCCGGGTATTTCGACGAGGGGCGGTTCCGCGGGGAGCGTGTTGCACGTGGCGGCAACGTGAAGCGCGAAGGCGGCGGCGGTGTCGAGGTCGCGCGTGTCGGGACGGTCTTTCGCGAGGACGCGGGAGAACGAGTGTTCCCCGACAAAAGCGGCGGCGGCGACGGGGTTGAGCCCGCCGCGGGCGAGGATGTCCCGAAGTTCGACGAGGGCATCGTCGTAATTCCGGTTTCCGAACACGGTGACGGGTACTGCCAAAGCCCCGTTACCTGCTATGGTGGCGAGGTAGGGGAGTAGCACGTTGGGTACTCGTCCGGCATAGACGGGGGTACCGAAAACGACGAGTTCGTCGTCGGCGAAGGTCAACGGGGCGGTTCTCGCCTCGGGCAAGGTGAAATCATACTCGCCGCGAGTGGCGTTCAACGCCCGCGCGATGTGCTTTGCCACGGTGGCGACCACTTTCCGCGTGGTTCCCGTCGGGCTGAAGTAGACCGCCCGCACTCGTTTTATCGTTCTCATTTCTTGTAGTATTCTTTGAACCATCGCGCGAAGCGGGCGATACCCGTTTCCAGCGAGGTGTAGGGCGTGTAATCGTAGTCTTCTTTCAACCGGGTGGTGTCCGCCCATGTCCGGTAGACGTCACCCGCCTGCATCCCCACGAATTCTTTGCGGGCAACGCGTCCCATGTTTTCTTCCAGCAGGTGGACGAAATCCATGAGTTGCACGGGGGAGCCGTGCCCTATGTTATATATGGTAGCGGGTACGCCGGGTACATCTTCCCGAATTACGCCGGGAGTGGTGACGATTTTCTCGATTCCCGTGACGATATCGTCGATATAGGTGAAGTCGCGCGACAGGTCGCCGTTGTTAAAGACGCGTATGGTTTCGTCGTTCCGTATGGCGTTGGCGAAGAGCATGGGCGCCATGTCCGGGCGACCGAACGGCCCGTATACCGTGAAGAAGCGCAGCCCGATGGTTTGCAGCTTGTAGAGATGCGCGTAGGTGAACGCCATCAGTTCGTTGCCCTTCTTCGTGGCGGCATAGATGCTGATAGGGTGGTCTACGTTGTCCGTTTCCTTGAAGGGTACGGATGGGTTGTTCCCGTACACGGACGATGACGAGGCGTATATGAATTTCTTGCAGTTCGTTTTTTTGCTCGCTTCCAGCAGGTTGAGGAAGCCTACCACGTTACTCTGCACGTAACTCTCCGGGTTCGTCAGGCTGTAGCGCACGCCTGCCTGCGCCGCGAGGTTCACCACGGCGTCGAAGTGGCGGGTTTCCATCAGCCGGTTCACGGCTTCCGCGTCGCAGAGGTCTATCTGGCAAAAGGTGTAAGCGGGGTATCGCGCGGACACGATTTCTTTTTTCGGTTCGGGATGGTCTATCCCGCACTCGTGCAGGCGGTCGAGTTTGAGTGATACGTCGTAATAATGGTTGATAGAGTCGATACCATACACGGTATGTCCCGATGCCAGTAGTTTCCGCACTAGGTAGAAACCGATGAAACCCGCTGTTCCCGTTACTAGGATATTCATGTTGCTTGTCGTTTTAGTTTATTGTTCCGTTCATGTTGTCGTTCGCGTTTATCGTGCCTAACTTGACGGGCACGATGCGGTTAGCCAGTGTCCGGTCGTAAGGCAGTTCCACCCGGATGTAGTTATCCGTGAATCCGCATATAGACCCGTCCGTTTCGCTGTCCTCGAACAGCACGGGACGCGTTTCGTTCTCGTGTGCCGTGTAGAACGAGCGCAGTTTCTGTTCGGATATGTCGAGCAGGACGTTTACCCGGCGGTGTTTTTCCGCTTGCGACACGATATACGGGATTTCGAGTGCTTTGGTTCCGGCGCGTTCCGAGTAAGGGAACACGTGCAGTTGCGACACGTCGAGTCCCGCGATAAATTCCCGCGCATCCTCGAATGCCTCGGGCGTTTCTCCCCGCGCTCCCGCTATCACGTCCACGCCGATGAAGGCGTCGGGGCGAAGGGTTTTGATTTCCCGTACCTTGGCGGCGAACAGTTCACGGTCGTAGCGGCGCTTCATGAGGTGCAACACTTCGTTGCTGCCCGATTGCAGCGGCACGTGGAAGTGCGGCATAAAACGGTGCGACGATGCCACGAAGCGGATGATTTCGTCCGTCAACAGGTTCGGCTCGATGGACGATACCCGGAAACGCTCGACTTCTTCCACCTCGTCCAAGGCTTGCAGGAGCTGGAAGAAGGTTTCGCCCGTGCCCCGCCCGAAGTCGCCCGTGTTCACGCCCGTGAGGATAATTTCCCGTATGCCTCGCGCGGCGGCATCCCGTGCAGCATCGAGTACGGCGCGGATGGTGGCGCTGCGGCTTCGCCCGCGAGCGAAAGGAATGGTGCAATAGGTGCAGAAATAGTCGCAACCGTCCTGTATCTTGAGGAAGCTGCGGGTGCGGTCGCCATAGGAGTAAGCGAGGTCGAAGTTGCCCACTTTAAAGATGTCGCACGAGTGCGGTTCTTGTTTTTCCTGTTCTTCGAGATGGGTGAGGTAATGTGCCACGTTGAATTTGTCCCGTGCGCCGAGCACGAGGTTCACTCCCTCGATAGCCATGATTTCCCGTGCCCGCAACTGCGCGTAGCATCCTACCACGACTATGTAGGCGCCGGGGTTCCGGTGCACGATTTTCCGTATCAGTTGCCGTCCCTTTTTCTCCGCTATGTCGGTGACGCTGCACGTGTTGATGACGAAGATGTCCGCTCCCTCTTTTTCTCCCGCGGTCACCGCTCCCGCCTGTTCGAGGCTGTGCTTAATCGTGGAGGTTTCCGAGAAATTCAGTTTGCATCCTAAAGTGACGTACGCCACTCTCTTCCCTGCTATATTCATGCGTGATTGTTTTTTACATCTTAGGGGGCAAAGATACGATATGCAATTGAAAATTGAAAGTTGAAAATTGAAAATGACGAGGTGGGACGGTTTTGCGCGATGATGAAATAATTTGTAACTTGCCGCGTCAATAATATTTGGAAGAGATGAGATATTACGTTATAGCCGGGGAGGCATCGGGTGATTTGCACGCCTCGAATTTGATCAAGGGATTAAGACACCATGACTCTGCCGCCGAGGTGCGCGGGTGGGGTGGGGATTTGATGCGTGCCGCCGGGTGTGACATCGTGCGTCATTACAAGGATACCGCTATCATGGGGTTTCTTACCGTGTTGAAGAATCTCGACAAGATTAAGGCGAATATCGACGAGTGTCGCCGGGATATTCTCGCGTGGCGACCGGATGTCGTGATTCTCGTCGATTACGGTGGCTTTAACTTGCGCGTGGCGAAGTTTATCAAGGAGGCGGGTATCCCTGTCTATTATTATATATCGCCGAAGATATGGGCGTGGAACACAGGACGGGTGAAGAAGATCAAACGCTTGGTCGATCGGATGTTCGTGATTTTCCCTTTCGAGGTGGATTTCTACGCCCGGTACGGTTACTCGGTTTATTACGCGGGCAACCCGCTGGTGGATGCTATCCACGATCGGGATCACAAGAATGAATCATTCGAGGAGTTTACCCGCGTGAACGGGTTGTCGGGCAAACCGATTATCGCTCTCGTGGCGGGTAGCCGTGCGCAGGAGTTGAAGCACGTGCTGCCGAAGATGTTGCTGATGATGCCTCATTTCCCCGACCACGAGTTCGTGATTGCGGGGGCGCCCTCGATGATGGATGCCGATTACGCTCCTTATATTCAAGGGAAGAACGTGCGGATTGTTTACGGGCAGACTTATCGCCTCGTGAAGCAAGCCCGTGCCGCGCTGGTCACGTCCGGCACGGCGACGCTGGAAACCGCTATCCTCGGAACCCCGCAAGTGGTTTGTTATAGCGGGGAAGGTGGTGCTCTCAGTTATTTCCTGTTCAAGACTTTCGTGAAAGTGAAATATATCTCTCTCGTGAACCTGATCGCGGGGAGGGAGGTGGTGCCCGAGTTGCTTATGCAAAAGCTGAACGAACGCAATATCCTGCGGGAGCTTTCCGCTATCCTGCCCGACGGGGAAAACCGCGAGCGGATGTTGTCCGGTTATCGTGAAGTGAACGGACGGTTGGGAGAACCCGGTGCGTCGGAGCGGTTCGCGGAGATGATGATAAAGGAACTTACTAATTTTAGATTTTAGATTTTAGATTTTAGATTGAGTGATTGAAAAGATTCCCGAAGCAACTTGTAACTTGCCGTAGGCAAATGCAACCTTTAATTCGCTTTCAGCGAATTAAAGATACCCCCCCGTTTCTGGCCCCATGTTAAAAAGCAGGTCTATGATACTGAGATTGGGGGTAAATGGGAAACGCTCGGCAAAGGTCTGGTGGTATGGTTTGGGCGTGAAAGGGCGTTCTGCGCGGCGGCGGGATGGTTTGGGGTGGATGACATCACGAAGGTCGTCGTGGTTCGCGGGGATGGGGTAATAATCTTCCGTGAACGCGAGGGGGCGGTTAAGACCGATGTTTTCCATGAGCTCGCGTAATATTTTCGTGTTGAGGTCGAGAAGGTATTTTTCTTTTCGCTCGAAGAAGGGAAGAAGGTTGTCAATATAATAGTCGTAATAAGGCGAATTTTTGTAGGCGGATTCGATGCCCTTGAAGTGGAGTTTCTGCCAGTTGGTGGAATAGTCAACGAGTACGTCTTTCGTGAGAATCTTGAGGGAAGCCCCTTTCACGACAGGAACGGAGAGGGTCATGACGCCGTTGGCGGTCATGATGTCGCAACGGTTACGATAACTTTGTTTCCCGTAACTCTCGTGTTGTTCGACGAGTATTTCCGAACAGTTCTTGATCTCCGAGAAGTATTGAATCGGGGGAAAATAGGCGGTGTTGACGAGTATATTCATATATTTTTGTTCATTTACGATTTATGATTTCTTGATTTATGATTGAAAAATCAAACGTGTCGGCTTTGTGGCTTTTTTAGCGTGGCAAAGATAAGAATTTTTCATTTGAACGGAAATCTGTAATATTTTCTCTTTTTTGACAAATATATACCTAAAAAGTATGGAATGTGGTTCAATTGTTGTATATTGTAAGGCGAAAAGAATATTGTCCCGGTTCGGTGGGGGACTTCACGGGTTGGCAAGAAAGGAGGATAATTTTTTACCCGTGAATAGAACAAAAGCCATGATTCCACGTAAATTAATGGTAACCGTTTTCTAACCGGATTGTAACATTAAAGCGGTTGATTTGAAAAGTAATTGATTAAAAAAAGATATATGATGCTAAAACTCGTGGAACAAGATAAATTATTACGGCCGTACGAGGGGATTATCGAGCGGAGGCACCGTCAGGTGCTGGATATGGAGCGGGAATTCACGTACAGGACTACACGGTTGGCTGATTCGTGTAACTCTTATTTATATTACGGGTTACACCGGACGGCGAGCGAATGGGTGTTCCGGGAATGGGCACCGAACGCCACGGCGATTTATTTCCTCGGGGAGTTTAATGATTGGCGTAAGCATCCCGATTACGCGCTTACCAAAGCGGGCAGCGGGAATTGGGAAATTCGTCTTCCGGCGGATGTATTGGCTCACGAGATGCTGTATCGTCTACTGGTGGAATGGGACGGCGGGAGCGGCGAACGTCTGCCTTCACACGTCAGACGGGTGGTACAGGACGAATACACGAAAGTGTACAGCGCGCAGGTATGGGAGCCGCTGCATCCCTATTTGATGCACAATGAGCGACCGCCTCGCGCGGAGAATCCCCTGATTTACGAGGCGCATATCGGTATGGCGACGGAGCACCGGAGGGTGGCGACATTCACGGAATTTCGTTTGTTCGTGTTGCCCCGGATCGTGGACTTGGGGTATAACACGATACAATTGATGGCGATACAGGAACACCCGTATTACGGTTCGTTCGGTTATCAAGTGGCTAATTTCTTCGCCGTGAGTTCCCGTTTCGGGACTCCGGAAGAGTTGAGAGCCTTGATTGACGCGGCACACGGTATGGGGATTCGGGTGATCATGGATATCGTGCATTCCCACGCGGTGAACAACGAGGAGGAGGGATTAAGTCGTTTTGACGGTACGGAAGACCAGTATTTCTATCCCGGCGCGAGGGGACACCACCCGTTGTGGGATTCGCGTTGTTTTGATTACGGGAAACATGAAGTGTTGAATTTCCTGTTGTCGAATTGTAAATACTGGTTGGAGGAGTTTCACTTTGACGGTTTCCGTTTTGACGGGATCACGAGTATGCTCTACTGGGATCACGGTATCGAACGGAGTTTCACGGAATACTCGATGTATTACGACGGGAACGAGGACGAGAACGCGATCACTTATCTGGCTTTGGCAAACCGGGTGATTCATCAAGTATTGCCCGATGCGATTTCCATAGCCGAAGACGTGAGCGGTATGCCCGGCGTGGCTTCCCCGATAGAGGACGGGGGGATGGGCTTCGATTACCGGATGAACATGGGTACGCCGGATTACTGGATTAAATTGCTGAAAGAGAAACGGGACGAGGAGTGGCACGTGGGCGATCTGTTCTACGAGTTGACGAACAAGCGGGATGAGGAACACACGATTAGTTACGCCGAGAGTCACGATCAAGCGTTGGTGGGTGACAAGACGATCTTTTTCCGGCTGGTGGATAAGGCCGTTTACACTTCGATGAGTGTGTTTGACTCGAATGTCATTGTAGACCGGGGCATGGCGCTTCACAAGATGATCCGACTGGTGACGATAGGCACGGCGGCGGACGGTTATCTGAATTTCATGGGTAACGAGTGGGGGCATCCGGAATGGATAGATTTCCCGCGGGAGGGCAATGGTTGGAGCTACGAGCATGCCCGGAGGTTGTGGAGTTTGGTTGACGACGAGAACCTGCGTTTCCGTTTCCTCAACGTTTTCGATAAAGCCATGTTGCAGGCTGTAACGGATAACCGCGTGTTCGATTGGCGTCCGGAACCGCTGGTTCGGGATAACGAGCGGCAGATATTGATCTTTACGCGGGGGGACGTGATGTTCGTGTTTAACTTCAACCCGGAGAAGTCTTTCCCGGATTACAAGTTTGACGCGCCTTCCGGTAAGTTTACCTACATTCTGGACACGGATGACAAGGCATTTGACGGGGCGGGACGAATAAACCACGGGACGGAACATTTCACCCGTTACGTGTCACCCGGTCGGGGACAGTTAAGTTTATATATACCCGCGAGAACGGGGATGATCTTACGACGATCATAGAATAATTTATGATTTATGATTGACGATTTACGATTAATGAAATCTGCAATTATAAATCTAAAATCATTAAATCTAAAATTGAAACATGAGTTATTTGAATTTCAACAAAGAAGAATTGGTTAACTTGGAATATTCCTTAAAAAGAGAGGTACTTTCGACCAATAGGGCCGGGGGATATTTTTCGACGACCATAGTCTGTTGTAACACGAGGAAGTATCACGGGTTACTGGTAGTGCCGATCAAGGAGTTCGGCGGGGAGAACCACGTGTTGTTGTCCTCGTTGGACGAAACGATAGTTCAGCACGGCAAGGAATTTAACTTGGGTATACACAAATACCCCGGGATATACGAGCCTCGCGGGCATAAATATATCGTGGATCTGGAATATGATCCGCTGTTTACATTGACGTATCGGGTAGGAGGTGTCGTGTTGAAAAAAGAAATCTTGATGGTGCACAATGAGGCACAGTTATTGATACGTTATACATTGGAAGACGCTCATTCTGATACGTTTCTGCGTTTGAAGCCGTTTCTTGCCTATCGCAACGCGCACGCGTTGAGCCGGGCGAATATGATGGCAAACACGAAGTACGAGACGGTTGAAAACGGTATCCGTTCGAAGCTCTACGTCGGGTTTCCGGCGTTGAATATGCAGTTGAGCAAGGCGAACGAGTTCGTGGCGGTACCCGACTGGTATTATAATATAGAATACTTGGAGGAGAAGGCACGCGGGTATGATTACAAGGAAGATTTGTTCGTGCCGGGATACTTGGAAGTGCCGATCAAGAAAGGAGAGAGTATCATTTTCTCCGCTTCGACGGAGGAAGTAAAAACCGGCGGTTTGAAACGTAAGTTCCAACAATTGGAGGAAAAACGGAAACACCGTGACGATTGCGAGAGTTGCCTGACCTATTCCGCCTCACAGTTTATCGTGCATGACGGTAAAGACACGGAGGTGGTGGCGGGTTACCCGTGGTTCGGGCGATGGGGACGTGACACGTTTATAGCCTTGCCCGGTTTGACGTTGGCTGCTTGCGGCAACTTGAAGGAGTGTAAAGAAGTGCTCGACACGATGTCGCGGCAGTTACACAACGGCTTGTTCCCGAATATCGGTAAGGGGGATAAAGCTGCATATAACTCGATAGATGCCCCGATGTGGTACTTCTGGGCAGTGCAACAGTATGACGAGGCTCTGAACGAACCGGGAGTGATATGGAAGACCTACGGGAGCAAGATGAAAGCGATTCTGGCGGCGTTCCGGGACGGTATTAACCCCGGGTTGCACATGGACGGTAACGGTCTGATTTGGGCGTCGCAGCCCGGCAAAGCGTTGACGTGGATGGACGCCGTGGTAAAAGGTGTGCCCGTGACAGCCAGAGCCGGGTATGCCGTTGAGATCAACGCATTATGGTACAATGCCGTTTGCTACTCGTTAAAGTTGGCAGAAGAGGCAAAAGACAAGAAATTTGTTGAAGAATGGAAAGATATGCCGGAGTTGATACGGAAGTCGTTCGTGGAAACTTTCTGGAACGAGGAAAAGGGGTATCTGGCGGATTACGCGGACGAGCGGGGACAGAATCTGTGGGTAAGACCCAATCAGGTATTCGCTTGTTCTTTAGCTTATTCCCCGATTACCGACGACATGAAAGAAAGCGTGTTGAGGGTGATTACTAAAGAATTGTTGACTCCCAAGGGACTCCGTACCTTATCACCCAAGGACCCGAATTATCACGGGCATTACGAGGGCGACCAGAATCACCGGGACGAAGCGTATCATCAAGGTACGGTATGGCCTTGGCTGATCGGGGCGTATATAGAAGCGAATTTGAAGTTGTACGGGAAACAGTTTTTACCCGAGGCGAAGGAGTTGTTGGACGGATTCGAGGATGATATGACGCTTTACGGGGTATGTTCGATTGCCGAAGTGTATGACGGTGATCCTCCACATCACCCGAACGGAAGCATATCTCAAGCTTGGAGTGTGGGAGAAGTCTTGAGAAGCATGGAATTAATTAGAAAATATGAATAAATCATTCATGTTGCCACACATATAAATTATATAATATGAAAGTATTGATGTTTGGGTGGGAGTTTCCACCACATATTGCAGGGGGCTTGGGAACGGCCAGTTACGGCTTGACGAAGGGATTGGCTAAACATGGAGTCAAAATCATGTTCGTTATGCCTAAGGCCGGGGGTGATGAAGACCAAAGTGTTGCAAAGATCATTAATGCGAGTGATGTAGAAATGATGAGCGAGTATTCTACATTGGACGAATACTGGCAGAACGTGAACTTTATGGAGATCGGTTCCAATCTGGTGCCTTATCTCGATCCGGAAACTTTCGAGAGGACGGTGACAGAAGCGGTGAAGACCGGGGAGCACGGGGAACATATCACTTTCCGTAACAAGTTTCAGTTCTCCGGTAAATACGGGGCGAATCTGATGGAGGAGGTTGCACGCTACGCCATGGTGGCTGGGACGATAGCGGCGCAACAGGATTTTGATATTATACATGCGCACGACTGGCTGACGTATGCTGCCGGGATTGTGGCAAAGAAGGTTTCGGGCAAACCGCTGGTGATTCACGTGCACGCCACGGAGTATGATCGGAGCGGGGAGCACGTGAACCAACAGGTGTATGATATCGAACGGCGGGGAATGGAGGTCGCCGACCGGGTGATTACCGTGAGTAACTTGACGCGTAATATCGTGATTAATCGTTACGGTATTGATCCCGACAAGGTGGTGACCGTTCATAACGCCGTGGATTTTCAAACACGCGAGGACATGGAAGTTGAACGGGGCGTGAAAGAGAAGGTGGTTACGTTTTTGGGACGGATCACTTTCCAGAAAGGTCCCGAGTATTTTATAGAAGCAGCGTACAAAGTCTTGAAACGTTATCCTAACGTGCGTTTCGTTATGGCGGGAAGCGGTGACCTGTTCAACCGGTCTATCCGTCGGGTGGCACAGTTGAAGATAGCGACAAAGTTCCATTTCACCGGATTCTTGCGGGGGGACGACGTGCAGAAGATGTTCTCGTACAGCGATGTGTACGTGATGCCTTCTGTTTCCGAACCTTTCGGTATCTCTCCGCTGGAGGCAATGAGGGCGGGTGTACCCACTATCATTTCCAAACAATCCGGGGTGGCAGAGGTTTTGAAGCATTCTATTAAAGTTGATTATTGGGATGTGGATGCGTTGGCGGACGCCATGTACGCTTTGCTGTCTTACCCTGCACTGGGTAAAATGGCGGGTGAACAAGGATTGGAGGAAGTCAATCAGTTGAAATGGGAAAATGCCGCTTTAAAAGTAAAAGAGGTGTACGAAAACGTGTTAGGAATTTAAATTAAGTAATAAAAATAGACGGTTGAAAAGGAAGAAAAGAGAGAAGTCATTTTCAATTTTCAATTTTCAATTCTCAATTAAAAATGTATGGTTATGAGAAAGACATTGTGTTTCTATTTTCAGATACATCAACCGGTGAGACTGAGAAGATATCGCTTTTTTGATATAGGCAAACGTCATGATTATTTTGACGAGTACGTGAATCGCTCGACAATCCGGCGGGTGGCGGAGAAATGCTATTTGCCGATGAACAGGTTAATCATGGATATAATTAAGCATTACGGGGAGAATTTCAAGGTGAGTTTTTCCATTTCCGGGTCGGCATTGGAACAGTTTGCCCTGCATACCCCGGAGGTGATAGAGAGTTTCCAAGAGTTGGCGAAGACCGGGTGCGTGGAGTTTCTGGCGGAAACTTATCCCCATTCGCTGGCATCCCTCTCGTCTACCGATGAATTCGAGTTGCAGGTGAAGCGGCACGTGGAGAGAATGGAGGAGTTGTTCGGTCAGAAACCGGTGACGCTGCGCAATTCTTCGTTGATATATTCCGATCTGATCGGGGAGCGGGTGGCCGCGATGGGATTTGAAGCGATGCTGACGGACGGGGCGAAGCATGTGTTGGGATGGAAGAGTCCGAATTTCCTGTACACGAATGCGGCGAACCCGAAACTGAAGTTGCTGTTGAAGAATTCCCGGTTGAGTGATGATCTTTCCATGCGTTTTGGCGAGCGGGATTGGAACGAGTGGCCGATCACGGCGGATAAATACGCCCGTTGGTTGAACGAGAGTGCGGCGGAGAGCGAGATAGTGAATCTCTTTATGAATTACGAAACGTTCGGCGAGAACCAATCCGCAGAAACGGGTATTTTCGAGTTTATGCGATCGTTGCCGGAATATATATTCTCCATGACGGATTTCGAGTTTTTGACGCCGAAAGAGGTGGTGAAGAAGCATCAACCCGTGGCACCCTTGCACGTGCCATACCCGATTTCATGGCCGGATGAAGAAAAAGATATTACAGGATGGTTAGGGAACGAACTGCAAACGGAGGCATTCGAGGAGTTGTTCAAGATACAACCTCGGGTGAGGGCGTTAAACGATCAGGCTCTGGATAAGGATTACTGGCGTTTGCAATCGAGCGACCATTTCTATTACATGAGGACAAAACTATTCTCGGATAATGATTTCCACCGTTACGTTTCTCCTTACGAAACTCCTTACGAGGCATTTATTAATTACATGAATGTGTTAAGTGATGTTATCTTGAGGGTGGAGGATATGGAAAAAAAGCGTATACTTGTAGATGAAAAGGACACCGATAAAGAGGAAAGCCCCGTGAAATCAAAGAAAACGACGAGGACGCCTCAAAAAAAGAGTGCGGAAAGTTCTGCGAAGACATCAAAAAAGGTGGACGACAAGGAGAAAAAAGTTAAGTCAAAACATTAAAAAGTATGAACAATTTGGAATTGAAAAATCCCGCCTATTTGTTCGAGGTAAGCTGGGAAGTGTGTAATAAGGTTGGAGGTATACACACGGTGATCTCAACGAAGGTGTTGAGTATGGCCGGGGAATTCAAGAACAACCATATATTGATCGGACCCGACGTGTGGCGGTATGATGTATCGAACCCCGAGTTCACGGAAGATCCCCACTTGTTTAAATCGTGGCGTTTGAAAGCCGCACAGGAGGGGTTGCGTATAAAAGTGGGACGTTGGAATATCGCGGGTAACCCGGCGGTAATACTCGTGGATTTCACCTCGTTTATCCCGCAGAAAGATCAGATACTGACCTCTTTCTGGGATAAGTTTCAAGTGGATTCGCTCACGGGACAGTGGGACTACATCGAACCCGTGTTGTTCGGGTTCACGGCGGGAAAAGTAATCGAGAGTTTCGTGCGTTACCATGTGTCCGCACGTCAGCAGGTGATAGCGCAATTCCACGAGTGGATGACCGGAAGCGGGTTGCTTTACTTGCGGGACGTGATGCCGCAAATCGGGTGCGTGTTCACTACTCATGCCACGGTACTCGGGCGTAGTATCGCCGGGAACGGGTTGCCGTTATACGATCCGATGAAAGATTATGACCCCGCGGAAACGGCAAGGCGTTTTGGCGTGACTGCTAAACAGTCGTTGGAAAGTAAGTCGGCGGAATGGGCGGATGCCTTCACGACGGTGAGTGATATCACGGCGTTGGAGTGTGCACATTTCTTGGGTAAGAACGTGGATACGGTTACCCCGAACGGGTTCGAGAATAGTTTTACGCCGGACGAGGCGAATTACCCGAGGAAACGTCAGGAAGGGCGTGATAGGTTGTTGAAAGTTGCTCAGGCGCAGTTGGGCAGAGCTGTGGCGGAAGACGCGTTGATAGTGGGCATCAGCGGGCGTTACGAGTTCAAGAACAAAGGACTGGACGTGTTTGTCGAGGCGTTGGGACGTTTGAACCGGAATGCGGAAAACAAACGGGATATACTTGCTTTCATTCTTGTTCCGGCAGGCTTCAAAGGCGTGAACCGGGAATTGGTAAATAATCTGGAACGTCCGTATCAAGCGGTGGAAACCGTGTTGCCCTATATGACACACGAATTGTCCGACCCGCAGAACGATCCCGTGTTGCGGAAACTGGGCGAGGAACAGTTGTTGAACCGGGCGGAGGACAAAGTGAAAGTATTTTTCTGTCCGAGTTACCTGAACGGGAATGACGGGGTATTCAATATGCCTTACTATGACCTGCTCGTGGGTATGGATTTGACAGTGTTTCCCTCGTACTATGAACCGTGGGGATACACGCCGCTGGAAAGTCTGGCGTTCAAGGTGCCGACTATCACGACGACTTTGGCGGGATTCGGGTTGTGGGTGGAATCCCATTACAAGAAAGCGCATCCCGGTATTGAGGTGATTCGTCGGGATGACCGGAACAACGAGGAAGTGGTACGGAAGATAGCCGACAAGATAAAGGAGGTCGCCGCCATGAACAAGCGGGATTTCCAAGCTATATGCAAGAATGCGAAAGAAGTGTCCAAGATTGCCTTGTGGGAGAATCTGGTGTCCTATTACAACGATGCCTACTGCGTGGCTGTCGGCAAGGTGAACGAGCGTATCGCCGAACTTCCGGTCGTGGAGGAGGAGCAATGGTCGTTTATCGAGAAGAAGAGCGCTTCTGCCACGCCGAACTGGATTTCGGTTATCATTCATCGTTCCATCCCGGAACGGTTGAGGGCGTTGGAGGAGTTGACGAATAATCTCTGGTGGTGCTGGAACGAGGAGGCTATTGATTTGTTCAAGAGCATCGACTCGTTGCAATGGATGTTGACTCGTCATAATCCCATCGCCTTGTTGGACAAGATTTCTTTGAATCGCTACAAGGAGTTGGAGAATGACGAGGAGTTCGTGGCACGTTTAGAGGCCGTGTACAATAAGTTCTCGAAGTACATGGAGGAAAAAAAGCAGATGAGTGAGCCTTCTATCGCTTACTTCAGCATGGAGTACGGGTTACATTCGTCATTGAAGATATATTCCGGTGGTTTGGGTGTCCTTGCCGGGGACTACATGAAAGAGGCAAGTGACAAGAAAACCAAGATAACGGGAGTAGGTTTGTTGTATCGTTACGGTTACTTTACCCAGAAATTCTCGGCTGCCGGTAATCAGGAAGCGGAGTATGAGGCGCAGGATTTCACGAAGATTCCGGTAGCCCCGGCGCGTGACGCTAATGGCAATTGGTTGACTATCAGCTTAACCTTCCCCGGACGGGATGTGTATGCCCGTATCTGGAAAGTGAACGTGGGACGGATAGAACTCTATTTGTTGGATACCGATTACGAGGATAATCAAGAGGCAGACCGTAGTATCACGCACTTCCTGTATGGCGGGGATTGGGAAAACCGTTTGAAGCAGGAGATATTGTTGGGTATCGGTGGAATCCGTGCTTTGCGCAAGCTGGGCATCGAGGCGGATGTTTATCATTGTAACGAGGGACATGCCGCGTTTACCGGTCTGGAACGCCTGCGGGAATACGTGGCGGACGGTCAGCTTTCATTCGCGGAAGCGATGGAAGTGGTTCGCGCTTCTTCGTTGTTCACGACTCATACCCCGGTCCCTGCCGGACATGATTCGTTCTCGGAAGGTATGTTGAAGACTTATTTCTGGTTCGTGCCTGATCGGTTGAAGATCACGTGGGAACAGATGTTGGCTCTGGGACGGGTAAACGCGAACGACCCGAACGAGAAGTTCTCCATGAGCTTCCTCGCGGCGAACCTGTCGCAGGAGGTGAACGGTGTCAGCTGGCTGCACGGCAAGGTGAGCCGGGATATATTCAAGGACTTGTGGCCGGGGTACATGCCGGAAGAGTTACATATCAGTTACGTGACTAACGGGGTGCACTACCCGACGTGGGCGGCTCCCGAGTGGAAAAAGATACAGGGAGGCGTGTTTGGTGAGAAGTTCAAGACGCATCATTACGATAAGGCTTGTTTCGAGGGTATTTATCAAGTGCCCGATTCAATCATCAGCGAAACGCGCAACATCTTGCGTTCCCGGTTGATCCGTCATATCAAGCATCGTTTGGCGGACGAGCAGGTCACGGCATATTTTACCCCGAAACAGATCGTGGATATTCAGGACACGTTGCGGGATGATATACTGACGATTGGTTTTGCCCGTCGTTTCGCGACGTACAAGCGGGCACACCTGTTGTTCCGCAACCTCGATCGTTTGAACGAGATCGTGAATAACCCGGATCGTCCCGTGCAGTTTATTTTCGCGGGGAAAGCACATCCGGCGGATCAAGCGGGACAGGATTTGATTAAACGTATCGTGGAAGTGTCGAAATACCCGCAGTTCTTGGGTAAGATATTGTTCCTGCCGAATTACGATATGGACTTGGCACGTCTGATGGTGCAAGGGGTGGATGTTTGGATGAACACGCCCACGCGGCCGCAGGAGGCTTCCGGTACGAGTGGCGAGAAAGCCGCCATGAACGGGGTGATGCATTTCAGCGTCCTCGACGGATGGTGGGTGGAAGGTTACCAGAAGGATGCCGGTTGGGCTTTGCCGATGGAACGGGCATACGAGAATCAGGAATTTCAGAATGAACTGGATTCCGAGATGATATACAATATTATCGAGTCGGAGATCGCCCCCGCTTTCTACGATAAGGCGGCCGACGGGATCTCCGCTTCGTGGGCAGGGTTTATCAAGAACACGATTGCCAAGGTGGCGGCAAACTTCACGTCTAACCGGATGTTGTCGGATTACGAGGATAAATTCTATCTTCCGATGTCCCGCCGTTATCACCGTTTGAGCGAGAATAACTATGCTTTGGCGAATCAGATTGCGGAGTGGAAGAAGAAGGTAAGCCGCGAATGGGATTCCGTGCAGGTAGACGGTTTGATATTACCGGATAAATCCAAGCAGATTATTTCTCTCGGGAAATCCTATCAGGCCAAAGTTACTCTCGAGCTTGGGGAATTATCTCTTGACGACGTGGGTATTGAGTTGGTTGCCATGATGAAGAAAGACGAGCGGCTCGAGGTTTGCTTCACGCAGGAGTTCGTTCCCGTATCTTTCGAGAATGGTAAGGGACTTTACTCGATCGAGGTAACTCCCGATGATCCCGGGCAGTTCATGCTGGGCTTGCGGATATTCCCGAAGAATATCTTGTTACCGCACAGGCAGGATTTTGCTTTGGTGAAGTGGGTTTAGTTAATTTTAGATTTTAAATTTTAGATTGGACTACCCCTTCGGCGAGTTGCAGGTTCTAACGTTTAAGACTGTATTCTAGCTCCTCCTCTGTTTATAGAGGAGGTGGTAGCTCTGCTGACGGAGAAGTTCAATCTAAAATCGCTAAATCTAAAATGGTATCTAGGCTTTCAATCGCATTGTAAACGTGCTTCCTTTTCCTAATTCGCTTTGTACCGTCAGTGTTCCGCTGTGTGCTTCCACGAAGTCGCGGGAGATGGAAAGTCCTAGACCGCTGCCCTGTGTTTTTGTTCCGGGGACGCGGAAATAGTGATCGAAGATGCTTTTGTGGTAGCGGGGATCGATGCCTTTTCCGAAGTCTTGGACGTACAATTCGATATATCCGTCTTGTGTTTGGCAGGCTCCGATAATAACTCTACTGTTCTCCGCCGAGTAGCGGATGGCATTGCTTAACAGGTTTGTCAATACCCATGCTATCTTCTCGCTGTCAACGAACAATTTGCCGATTTTATCTTCGGGGTATTCCACTTCAATCTGGATGTTGAATTTCTCTGCCTGTACCCGGTTCGCTTTTATAGCGTAGTCTATCAATTCTATCGGTTTCGTGATTTTGGGTTTCAGTTGGAGTTTACCCGCCTCGACTTGAGTCATATTCAGCAATTCGCTCGTGATGTTCAACAGTCGTTCCGTGTTCTCTTTGATACTATTGGATAAATCCTCTTGTTCCGGGTTTAGTGCACCGATTCGCTTGTCTTCCAGCAATTGCAGGCTCATGAGAATAGCGGAGAGGGGTGTCTTCAACTCGTGGGAAATCGTGGAAATAAAAGTAGTTTTGGCGGAATCCAGTTCTTTAAATTCCGTGATATTCTTGAGCATGATCACGTACCCTTTCTTTTCGGGGGCTTTGCCGTTTTTACCCGGTTGGGTGATGGTCATGTATTTGGCTTGGAAATAACTTTCTTTATTGTCGGCATAGATTTTCAAGGGTTCCTGCTTCTCCTGCGGGTGTTTGCCGACCAGTTCCCGTATCAGTCTGCGCAGCAGATCATTTCGTAGGGCAATATCCTGTGCCGCTTGGTTCAATATTTCCTCTCGTTTCAGGTTCAGTACATTCAGGGCTTCGTCGTTGATAAAGAGGATTTTCATCTCGTTATTCAGTCCGATAATCGGATCGCTGAGGCTGTTGATGATGGTTTCCATGTATTTCTTTGCCGACATCATCTGTGCCAGCGTGCTGGCGTGATAATCGGCAAGGCGTTGTGCCATACGGTTGAAGTTCTCGGATACTACTGAAAATTCTTGATTATCCTTTATATTCAAGCGTTTCTCGTAGTTATGGTTTGCGATCTCGGTGATGGCGTCGGTTAATTCCTTGATCGGTTTGTTAATCGAGGAGGGGAGGCGTATCAACATGGTTATCCCTATACCGATACATGTAATCCCGACAATAGCGATCCATAACAAAGCCCGGTTCAGACCGGGGGCGGCAGCCGGACTGTCCGGCTCGGTTGCGGTCAGTATTTGTAAGTTTACTACCGACAGGGCGACCAGCAATATGATCATGGCAACCAGAACCCCTATCCCTATCGTTAATTTTGCCTTTATATTCATGATTCTCAGTTTTATTACGCGAGTATAATCAAATCAATGTTCATTTCTCTCATTGCGTTTAGGAATTTTCTGTATCTGTTGATTTTTATCCATGAAGCAGGCATTCTGAAACTCGGTTGCCCCATGCAGATGGTGGTGATTTGCCTCGTGCGGCAAGTATTGACGATGGTTTTCCACACGTGCGGGGAAGCGATTTGCATCACTTCGCCCCCCAGTTCGGTAGCCAGCTTGAAGTGGTTCAGTAGATGGCGTTGCGTGGCGAGCCCGATGCGGTCGGCGTTTTCCCGCGGTGTTTGCACGTAGAGGGCTATAAACGTGGTATTGTAATGTGCGGCGAGTCGGGCGGCTTTGCGGATAATGTGGCGGGGAGTCTTTTCATTGCTGCTGACGCAGGCGAGAAATTTCTCGTGCCGGATACCCATATCCCCGGCGACAACTTCCGTTTCTACCTTTTTCTCTACACGGAAGGCGACCTCTTTTAAGGCTAATTCCCGTAATTGCAGGATATTCTCTGTTTTAAAGAAGTTATTCAACGCCAGTTGAATCTTTTCCGGACGGTAAATCTTCCCGGCTTTCAATCGGTTGATCAGTTCTTCGGCGGTCAAGTCGATGTTCACGACCTCGTCCGCTTCCTGTAACACGCTGTCCGGAATACGCTCCTTGACCTCGATTCCGGCAATGTTCTTCACCTCTTCGTTCAGGCTCTCGATATGTTGGATATTGACGGCGGAGATCACGCTGATTCCGGCATTCAGTAACTCTATGACGTCTTGCCACCGCTTCTCGTTCCGGCTGCCTTCCACGTTGGAGTGTGCCAATTCGTCGACGATCACCAGTTCGGGGTGTTGCATCAGGATTCCTTCCAGATCCATTTCTTCCAGTTCTTTCGCCTTGTAGAATATTTTCTTTCTCGGGATGACGGGAAGCCCTTGCGCAAGGACTTCCGTTCCGGTACGTCCATGTGTTTCGATATACCCGATCTGTACGTCGATGCCGTTCTCCAGTAATTCGTGCGCTTCCTGCAACATACGGTAAGTTTTACCTACACCGGCAATCATGCCGATGTAGATTTTAAACTTGCCTCGTCGCGACCGTTTGATTAGGTCTAGGAAATATTGTACGTTTTCTTCTTTGCCCATGAACTTGTTTTTATTTAGAACTCGATGCACCACCCGGCGATAAGATAGGTTTTGTCAAAAACCGGGGAAGCGATTGCCTGTACAAATATAGGCAAAGAAAAGCGTTCCCCGAGTTTGATTGACTTGCTTGCTTTCAGAGAAATATCCGTGAATCCGGCTTTCTCCGCGTAATACATCCCTTTCCACGGGGTAAAACCGACGGCAGGAGTAAGCGAGATCTCTGCCGGGCAGTTGAGCACGTATGATGCGCTGATATAAGTCGAGTAGGCACGCTCTCCCTCGTCATTATCGTCACTTCCGGCGAACATCGTTGCCCATCCCAGCGTCAAGGGGCATTTTTCCCCGAACGTGTACGTCAGCGATGCCTCGAAGTGGTGGTCGTTCTTGTAGTCGCCGTAGGGATTGGTGATGCCGTTCCACCAGTAGTCAGTGAGGGTGAGGCAGAAGCGATTGAACGAGTAGCTCAAGTTGATGTCAAATTCCTGCGCTCCGTCCGTTTTTGTCAGACTCTGGCTGCCCCATGCGCTCAGCGAGAAGTTCTTGTAGGCGAGTCCCAGCGTGGGTTGGACGGAGAAGCCCGAATTTTGGTAGGCTCCCCGCCAAATATAATCGCTGGCGAAGTCTATTTTACCGTTTACTTTCAGTTTGTCTTGTGCTTTTGTCATAAACGGAATCATCATAAGAAGTCCCAATGCAATAATTCTAAAACTCTTTTTCATGTTAAATTCTTTTTGTGTTACTACTATTTCCGCTTCGGTAAAACTCCTCCGTCTGCTTCGCCGCCAAGTGAGCCCGGAAGCCGGTCTCGAACCAGCTCCCGCTCGGCAAACCGAGAGCAAGCTCTCTTTCTGCCCTCGCTTAATCGCTGGTTTCCTCTATAAACAGAGGAGGAGCTGGTGCCTCATACCGAAGACGTTGAGTAACTAAGCTCTCTCTCTGTTTATAGAGGGAGTACGGCGAAGCCGGGAGGGAGTTTTACCAGATTCTTGGGTTCTCCCTACTGCGGAATAGCGGTAACTTTCATTTATTATTAGCTGCTTTTTCCAATGCTACATTTAGTTTCAACACGTTTACTTTTTCCGTACCGAACAGACCGAGGAACGGTTTCTCCACGGCTTCCTCCACGATGGACAACACTTTTTCTTCGCTCATCTTCCGGGCTTCGGCTACACGTTTTGCCTGCACGTAAGCGCATTCCGGTGTGATGTTCGGGTCTAGCCCGGAACCGCTTGCGGTTACCATCTCGGCAGGAACTTCACTGCGTTTCAAGTAGGGATGATGCACGAGGAAGGTGTCTACCCGTGCTTTTACCTCGTCGAGATATTCTTGGTTGGTAGGTCCTTTGTTGCTACCGCTGGAACTTGATGCGTCATACCCGTCACCGGCACAGGAAGGTCGTCCCCAGAAATAGATGTCCCGCGTGAAGGTTTGTCCCACGTTGGCGGCTCCCACTATTTTGCCGTCCAGCTCGATGATTTCCGCGTTGCCGCCGTTTGGTGCGGCTACTTGGGCGAATAACCACAGTACGAGGATATAAAACACGGAGAAGAAGATACAGAAGACGATCGTGATTCTAAATGACTTTATAAAATTTTTCATGACTTTCAATTAAAAGAATAAACCAACAATTAGATCAATCAATTTAATTTCGACGAACGGAACGATGATACCCCCTGCACCGTAAATCAGCAGGTTGCGGCGGAGCAGGGCGGAAGCCCCGATCGGTTTGTACTGTACGCCTCTCAGTGCCAATGGGATCAAGATGGGGATAATGATCGCGTTGAAGATGATGGCAGAGAGAATAGCACTTTCCGGACTGTGCAATCCCATGATATTCAACGCAGCAAGTTCGGGGATTGACAGCATGAACAGGGCGGGAACGATGGCGAAGTACTTTGCCACGTCGTTGGCGATAGAGAAAGTTGTCAATGTACCTCGTGTCATGAGCAACTGTTTTCCGATCTCCACGATTTCAATCAACTTCGTGGGGTCGTTGTCAAGGTCTACCATGTTACCGGCTTCCTTGGCGGCTTGCGTACCGCTATTCATGGCAACTCCCACGTTGGCTTGTGCTAAGGCGGGAGCATCGTTCGTTCCGTCACCCATCATGGCAACCAGCTTTCCGGCGGCTTGTTCTTTCTTGATGTATTCCATTTTGTCTTCCGGTTTAGCCTCGGCGATAAAGTCATCCACCCCGGCTTTCTCGGCGATGTATTTTGCCGTCAGCGGGTTATCACCCGTCACCATCACTGTTTTCACACCCATTTTGCGCAGGCGTTCGAAACGCTCTTGAATACCCGGTTTGATAATATCTTGCAACTCGATAACCCCGGCAACCTTCTTGTTGATGCTTACCACTAGCGGGGTACCTCCGTTTGCCGAAATCATTTCGACCAGTTTCGTGATTTCCGTCGGGAATTTATTCCCGGCTTCTTCCGTTAACTTGCGGATCGTGTCAAACGCACCTTTCCGGATCTCGGTACCGTCCTTCAGGTTGATACCGGAACAACGGGTTTCGGCAGTGAATTTAATCATCCGTGCGCCTTCCGTGTGCAATCCCCGCACGCGCAAGCCGGATTCATGAGCCAGTTCGATAACGGACTTCCCTTCCGGCGTTTCGTCAGACACGGACGAGAGCATACAAGCCTCTATGAATGCTTTCTCTTCCATACCTTCCACTGCGTAGAACCGTGTCGCTTTCCGGTTACCGATAGTGATCGTTCCCGTTTTATCCAACAACAGGGTATCTATGTCCCCGGCTGTTTCTACCGCTTTTCCCGATTTGGTAATCACGTTGGCACGTAGTGCCCTGTCCATTCCGGCGATACCGATGGCGGAAAGTAGTCCCCCGATGGTGGTCGGGATAAGACACACGAACAAGGATAGGAAAGCCGCGATAGTGATTACCGTTCCCGTGTAGTCGGCGAACGGTTTCAACGTCACGCACACGATCACGAATACCAGCGTGAATGCTGCCAACAAGATAGTCAACGCGATTTCGTTCGGGGTTTTCTTGCGGGATGCGCCTTCCACGAGGGCGATCATCTTGTCAAGGAAGCTCTCTCCCGGTTGGGTGGTAACCAGTACCTTGATACGGTCGGACAGCACTTTCGTACCGCCTGTCACGGAACTTTTGTCCCCGCCGGCCTCCCGGATAACGGGAGCGGATTCCCCCGTGATAGCACTCTCGTCGATGGAAGCCAGTCCCTCGATGATCTCCCCGTCCGAGGGAATCACGTCACCTGCCTCGCACTCGAAAACATCGCCTTTCTTCAATTGTGAACTGCTCACGTGTTGGATTTTCCCGTCCACGATGCGTTTGGCGGGAGTTTCCTCTCTCGTTTTTCTCAAACTGTCTGCCTGCGCTTTGCCTCGTGTTTCGGCGATTGCCTCGGCGAAATTGGCGAATAGCAGCGTGATAAACAGGATGACGAACACGCAAGCGTTGTAAGCGAATGAACCCTGCTCATCGTTGAATATCGAGTATATCATGACGGCGAACATGATCACGGAGCAAACCTCCACCATGAACATGATCGGGTTCTTTATCATCACCCGCGGGTTCAATTTCACGAATGATTGTTTTAAACTTTCCATTACCTGTTCTTTGGGAAACAGGGAAGTGGTTTGATTGTTTTTCATATCTCAAAAATTCCAATAAATGTTACAAACTTAAATGCTCGGCAATCGTACTCAAAGCGTGCGCGGGGAAGAATGACAGGGCTGCCACGATAAAGATAACGGCAAATGTCATCATGCTGAAAGTCACCGTGTCCGTCTTCAGTGTACCGGCGCTTTCCGGCACGAATTTCTTACTTGCCAGCAACCCGGCGATGGCGACCTGCCCGACGATGGGCAAGAAACGACCGAGAATCAGCACGATACCGCAAGAATAGTTCCAGAACCACGTGTTGTCGCCCAATCCCTCGAAACCGGAACCGTTATTCGCTGCCGATGACGTGTACTCGTAGAGCATCTCGCTCAACCCGTGGAAACCGGGATTGTTCAACCAACCGCCTTCGTTCGCCACGAACTGTGGGGCATGCACGTACAGGTAAGCCGCTAACGCCGTTCCGACCAAGATAATGAACGGGTGCAGCAGGGCCACGATGGATGCTATTTTCATCTCCCGCGCTTCCACCTTCTTGCCGAGAAATTCGGGGGTACGTCCTACCATCAATCCACTGATGAACACGGCGATAATGATAAACGTGAAGTAATTCATCCAACCCACGCCGACACCACCGAACCACGTGTTGATTTGCATGTTCAACATCTCCATCATTCCGGAAAGCGGCATCGTGGAGTCGTGCATACCGTTCACCGAACCGTTGGAAGTCACCGTCGTGGTGATACTCCACAAGGCTGTACCGGCAGAGCCGATGCGTACCTCTTTTCCTTCCATCGCTCCGTTTTCCTGCGCGATGCCCAGCTCGTCAATCCGCGGGTTACCGCCCATTTCCTGACTCACGTTAATGCACACGCCAACCAGATAAGCGAAAAGCATCACCCCGTAAATGCAATATCCCAGTTTCCGGCGGCGCAGGTAGAACCCGAACGCGAACGCCATCGCCATGGGTATAAGTAATATGGCTATACATTCCACCATGTTGGACAAGTAAGTCGGGTTTTCCAGCGGGTGGGCAGAGTTTACCCCGAAATAGCCTCCCCCGTTCGTTCCCAATTGCTTGATCGGCACGATAGCCGCGGTCGGTCCCTGTGATACCATTTGCGTGGTGCCTTCCATTGTCGTTACTTCCATTTTGCCGTCGAATCCCATGGGCGTACCCTCGATAATCAGGATAAAACCGACGATTAGCGACAGTGGCAACAGGATACGGGTACAACTCAACACCAAGTATTTCCAGAAGTTGCCGATCGTCCGCGTCGTCTTGGCGGCAAGTGCTTTCATGATTCCTGCCATTGCCGCCATACCGCAGGCGGCAGTGATAAACTGGAACAGCATGATAACGAACAATTGCGTGAAGTACGTCAACCCGCTCTCGCCGCTGTAATGTTGCAAGTTACAGTTCACCATGAAACTGATACACGTGTTGAATGCTTGGTGTGCGGTCTGTCCCTCGTTCCCGTCCGGGTTCAACGGCAGCACACCTTGCGTCACCAGAAGCACCATACCCCAGATAAACCAGAAAAGGTTCACGATCAACAACGCCTTCAAGAATTGTTTCCAGTTCATCTCCTCTTCCGGGTCGATACCGCTCCACTTGTAAATCAATCGTTCGATCGGTTTCATGAAATCCGACCACGTCTGCTCGCCTCTATAAACTTTGGCAATATATTTTCCCAACGGGTAGGCAATCAGCCCCATCAGGAGTATTTGCGCGATAACACCTAAAATTTCCGTATTCATACCGTTTAAAATTTCTCGGGTTTGACAAGAACATACATCAAATACCCGAATGCTATAATACTAATGATAAATAATGCCGTGTACATGATTAATCTCCCTTTTAAATTTTCTCGAACCAATCGATACATTTGTAGAAAAACCAGAAGCAGCCCGCGCCGCTTAGGATACATACCAGAAATCCGAATGAAAATAAATCCATAACTACTCTTTTTTAGTGAATACTGTTGTTTACTCCCCTTGTGTATGCCATCGGCGTACCAAAACGGGTGGAGTAGGGGCAATGTGTTGGTATAAAGAGTGTTATTGCGATGCGGCGGAGAACGCACGAGCGTGCGACCCTTCCATTTTGAAAAGGTTGCCTACCAGAATGGAAAGATGCTATGATTCAGAGATTGGCGATTAGGTGATTTATGATTTTCAATTCTGAATCTTTCCTTTACGGTTGGAATCACCAAATCACTGAATAGTGCACCCGCTTCGTGTGGCCGGTTTACAGTCCGTATTCCTCGATTTTTCGATACAGCGTGGTGAGCCCGATTTTCAACAGCCGGGAGGCTTCAGTTTTATTGCCCCGGGTGTGTTGGAGTACGCGGGCGATATGGCGTTTTTCCACGGCGGCAAGTTCAAATTCGGAATGATTTTGTGTGGTGGTTTCGCTTCGCTTATGTTGCAATTCGAAAGGAAGGTCTTGCACCGTCAGTTGTCGGTCGCAGACGATCATGCCGCGTTCCACCACGTTGCGCAATTCCCGGATATTACCTTTCCACTCGGCAGCTTGCAGGGCTTTCAGGTATTCGGGTGTCATGCCCTCTATCGTTTTTCCCAGTTGTCGGGAGAAATGTTGCACGAAAGACCGTGCCAGAACTTCGATATCCTCTTTGCGTTCCCGTAGCGGCGGCAGGTGGATTTGAAACACGGAAAGGCGGTAATACAGGTCTTCCCGGAAATGTCCCGCCTCGATCTCCCGCTTCAAATCCCGGTTGGTGGCGGAAATAACGCGCACGTTCACTTTCGTGGGCTTCGTGTCGCCGATCTTGAAGTATTCCCCGGCTTCAAGCACCCGTAACAGCTTTGCTTGCAACTCGTAAGCCATTTCCCCGATCTCGTCGAGGAAGATCGTGCCGTTGTCGGCGGCTTCGAACAATCCCTTTTTATCCTTGAGGGCTCCCGTGAACGACCCCGCCTTGTGCCCGAACAACTCGCTTTCCAGCAAATCTTTGCTGAACGCCGAGCAGTTCACCGCTATAAAAGTCCGTGCCTCGCGGCGGCTGTTCCGGTGTATGGCTTGCGCGAAGACCTCTTTCCCCGTGCCCGTTTCGCCGGTGAGCAACACGGTGACGTCAGTTGCCGATACTTTCCGGGCGAGTTCCACGGCTTCTTGCAGGCAGGGCGACGTGCCCAGTATCGTGTCAAAGGAATAAGCGCGGCTCTCTTTGCATTTCACGCTTTCGCCGAGATTCTTTTTTGCCTGCTCCATGGCACGGCTGATAAGCGGGATGATTTTGTTGTTATCGTCGCCTTTCGTGATGTAATCGAACGCCCCGTTCTTGATTGCCTGCACCCCGTCGGGGATATTCCCGTGCGCGGTGAGCAGGATCACTTCCATTTCCGGGTAAAGCGTCTTTATCGCGGAAACGAGTTCAACCCCGTTCCCGTCAGGCAGGAAGACGTCACACAGCACGACTCGCGGGCGGTGCAGTTTCAGTTGTTTCAGCGCGGATTGACAGTCAGCCGCTTGGAATACCTCGTAACCTTCCAGCCCGATGATGCGGGAAAGTAATTTGCGTATCTGCGGTTCGTCGTCGATGATTAAAATATTGTCCATATAGAAACGGGGCTATTTCGCCCTGTATTTGTTGTCACGCAGGATAGCGAGTATCTTTTCTTTCAGCTCCCCTTGGATGATGATTTCCCCGTCCTTCACCGATCCACCCACGCCGCATTTATTCTTCAGCAATTTGGCAAGTTCCTTCAGGTCGTCCTCTGTCCCCACGAAGCCCTGCACGAGCGTCACCGTCTTTCCCTTGCGTTGCTTCGAGTCGAGCGTCACCCGCAGGTTCTGCTTCTCCGGGGCAAGCGTTTCCGTTTCGTTCTCCTCGTCATACTCGTACCGGAAGTCCGGGTTCGTGGAGTACACCACGTTCACGCGTCCTTTCTTGTCGTTCTTGTTGCTCATGGTAGTCTTTATTATTGTTCCTTTTGGCAAAAGTAATATATACAATTGAAAATTGAAAGTTGAAAATTGAAAATGAATTGGTTGTTTTTTTAACCGTGTTCGTTATCTTTGCGGCTTGAAGTCGAAAACGATAGCGGGGCAGAAATAAATTCAATGGACTAACAGATGGATTATGAACAAAATTGTAAGTAAAACTTATTTTTCAGAGAAGGTTGTAAAGCTGGAAGTGGAGGCTCCCTTGATTGCCAAATCCCGGAAGCCGGGTAATTTCGTGATCGTGCGTGTCGGGGAAAAAGGGGAACGTATGCCGTTGACGATTGCCGATGCGGACGTGGCGCGAGGAACGATCACGCTGGTGGTACAGGTGATGGGAGTTTCTTCCCGAAAATTATGCGCGTTGGAGGTTGGCGAATACGTGACGGATTTGGTGGGACCTCTCGGCAAACCGACTCATATCGAAAAAGTAGGTACCGTGTTGGCTTGTGGCGGCGGCGTCGGGGTAGCTCCCCTGTTGCCTATCGTGAAAGCGTTCAAGGAAGCGGGCAACCGGGTGATCTCCGTGATTGCCGGGCGCACGAAAGACTTGGTGATACTGGAGGACGAGATACGGGCTTCTTCCGACGAGGTGATTGTCATGACGGATGACGGCAGTTACGGGAAAAAGGGATTAATCACCGAGGGTATGGAGGAAGTGATCGCCCGCGAGAAAGTGGATTTCGCGGTGACCATCGGTCCGGCTATCATGATGAAATTCTGCGAGAAAGTAACCCGGAAACACGACATACCGACGGTAGCGAGTTTGAACGCCATTATGGTCGACGGTACAGGGATGTGCGGTGCCTGCCGCGTGACGGTAGGCGGGAAGACCCGTTTTACCTGCGTGGACGGTCCGGAGTTCGACGCGCACCAGATAGACTTTGACGAGATTCTTGCCCGTCTGGGTGGTTTCAAGGATGATGAAGCCGTTAAATTACAACATGAAGCGGAAATAAAACACGAGAATATAGAGGTGAAGAGTGGCGTGAGCGACCGTAACGAGGCGTGGCGTCAGGAACTTCGCCAGAAAGTGGCGGGAAAAGAACGTACCGCGATCGAGCGGGTGGTGATGCCCGAGACACCTGCCGCCGAGCGTATCAAGAGTCAGCGCATCGAGGTAAACTTGGGGCTGACGGCGGATATGGCCGTGCGGGAGGCAACGCGTTGTATGGACTGTGTGACGCCGACGTGCATGGAAGGTTGTCCCGTGAGTATCGACATCCCCGGTTTCATCAAGAACATCGAGCGGGGTGAGTTCTTGCAGGCGGCTGCCGTGTTGAAGCGCACGAGTGCCCTCCCGGCAGTGTGCGGACGGGTATGCCCGCAGGAGAAACAATGCGAGTCCAAGTGTTTCTATTTACAGAAATTGAAAAAGCCGTCGGTGGCTATCGGTTATCTGGAGCGTTTCGCCTCGGATCACGAGCGGGAATCCGGACATATATCCGTGCCCGAGGTTGCCCCGGCTAACGGTATAAAAGTAGCGGTGATCGGTTCCGGTCCTTCCGGGCTGTCTTGTGCCGGGGATCTGGCAAAGAGAGGGTATGACGTTACCGTGTTCGAGGCGTTGCACGAGATTGGCGGCGTGTTGAAATACGGTATCCCGGAATTTCGTTTGCCCAATAGCGTGGTGGACGTGGAGATCGAGAACCTGAAGAAAATGGGCGTGAAATTCGTCACGAACTTTATCGTGGGAATGACCGACAGCGTGGCTGATTTGAAAGCGGAAGGGTTCGAGGCGTTCTACGTGGCTTCGGGAGCGGGGCTTCCCCGTTTCATGAATATTCCCGGGGAGAACTACAACGGTATCCTTTCCTCCAACGAGTACCTGACGCGGGTAAACCTGATGGGTGCCGACAGCGAGGATTCCGATACCCCGGTATATCACGGTCGTAACGTGGTGGTCGTGGGTGGCGGTAACACGGCGATGGACTCCGTGCGCACGGCGAAACGGCTGGGTGCCGAACGCGCGATGATTGTCTACCGCCGGAGCGAGGAGGAAATGCCTGCCCGTCTGGAAGAAGTGAAACACGCCAAGGAAGAAGGATGCGAGTTTATCACGTTGACGAATCCCGTGGAGTATATCGCTGACGAACGGGGACGCGTGAAACAAGTACGGGTGCAGAAGATGGAATTGGGAGAACCCGATGCCAGCGGACGTCGTAGCCCGGTACCGGTGGAAGGTTCCGAGTACACGATTGACGCCGACGTGGTGGTGGTGGCGGTGGGCGTGTCGCCCAACCCGATTATCCCGAATTCTGTTGCCGGACTGGAAGTTTCCCGCAAGGGCACAATCGTGGTCAACGAAGAAACGATGCAATCCAACCTGTCCGACCTCTTCGCCGGAGGGGACATCGTGCGGGGTGGTGCTACCGTGATTCTCGCCATGGGTGACGGTCGTCGTGCCGCGCGACATATTGACGAGATGTTCAAAGCTTGAAGTCGCCTTTGTTTAGAGTCGCCTTCGGCGAGTTGCAAGTTGCATTTGCCGAAGGCGGCAAGTTACAGGTCGCTTTTCTAGCGTTTCGGAATGTATTTCAGTTCCTCCTCTGTTTATAGAGGAAACTGGCGAGTAAGCGAGGGCCGATTTTTGTTCCTTTACCAGTCACCGGGCGTCACCGTGCCGTTCTTCAGCGGGATGAGGGTGTAGGTGAAGCCGTTGTATACCTCGTTGCCGGACTCGTCGGTGCGACCGGGGAGGAGGTTGTAGTTGCGGCGGTTAAGAAAGACTTTGGAGCTGTTGTCGATCGCCGCGAAGTGATATCCACCTTTGGCGGGGACGCTTAAGAAATATCCGTTTTCCCGTTCTTTAGCGGTCATGTTACTAAGATTCCACTCGTAATAGTATTTTGCATTACTAAGCATGAGCTCAGCCCCGTCAACCTCGTTTGCAACGTGCATACGGGCATACCTGTGTTCAAGGCTGATGACGGCAGGGACGCCGGGAGAGAAGCTATCGCTACCTGTCATCACGTCTGTGGTATAGCCCAGAGAGAGGATGCCATCAACGGGGATGCTTTTGCCCAGATAGTATGCTTCGAACCGGACTTTTGCATCGGTGGTGCCGTCGGCAAGGGCTTCGGCGGGCCAACGGGGGTGGCGTTTGAAGCCGGAGAAATTAATGGGTCCGCCAATGGCAGGCTTGATGCCGGAGGTATTGAGGTCTATAGAGTCCTGCACACTGAGGGGAGACCACCCGGCACCGTTGTAGCGGAGGGCGGAGATATAGGTTTTATTCGCTTGGGTGCCTCCGGCAGGTGTCCAATCGAAACCGACGTGGAGCCAGATGACATCGCCCGTTTCCCACTGCGCGGCGTCGGGGGTCTGGACGGCACGGGTGGCGGGGAGGGTGGCTCCGGCAGTGTATGCCGGGCGGGGACCGATGGTGATGCTCAGTTCCCGGGAGGCGGACGTGACGGGCGCCGGCACGGGGTCGTCGGTGGCGGTGCAGCTCCAGGTCAGCAGGACGAGGAGGAGTACGGCGGCGGTGGAAAGGAGTTTATGTTTCATATCGTTATTACGTTTTAATGTGAATGGATGGGTTATTTAAGAGTTTTCCGGGTAAAGTACAAGACGGGCCATGTTCCGTCGCCTGCTAACCAGAAGTCGCTTGATTTTACATCCCCAGAGCTGTAGGTGTCGATACCATAGGCGGGCGTGGCGTCGGGGTCGTAACAAGTGATGGTGCCGGGCGCCGAATAGGATCTACTCATGAGTTGGAGTATCTCGCCCTTTCCAGGGTTGATATTGCAGATAAGACGTGCTGTATTTCCGCAATTGGATGTGCCTTTACCACCGACGCCGGCGCCGTAGCAGCAATCTACATTATCGCCGCTCATGAATCCGACGATAGCGCCTACCTTTGCCTCTATAGTGCTGGCTGTAGCGGTGCCGCTGGCGTAGCAACTATTGAGTAGTCCTCCATAGTGTCCATAGTGACAGCCTACCAATCCTCCGGCATAGATATTGATGTCTTCTGTTTCAGATGTAACGGAGACATCACCTTCAGCTATACAACAGTAGATAGTGGAGCCAGAATCATTCGAATTATACCCGGCAATTCCTCCAGCATATATAGAGTTACCTTCAGATGTATTTACCTCCATAGTGACGCTGCCGATGGCGTGGCAGGCAAATAGTAGGCCACCGAAGTTTCTTCCTGTTATTCCTCCGGCGCCTGCTGAACGTTGTCCGAATAGTCTTATGCGATCTGCTATTATCTCGACGTCCGTCCGGCAACGGGTAATAGTACCATTGTTAAATCCCGCTAATCCGCCGACATTTGGGTCATGTTCGCTCGTATTGATTTTCCCCTGAGCGGAGCATAGGGAAACAGTGGAAGCACTACCATTAAATCCAACGAGGGTTCCGACATTTATTGCCTTGCCTGATATTATCTCCACCTTGCGCAGGTGAATGCCGGTCAGCAGAGCATCGCCGTCTGTCATCCCGAAAAGGCCGGCAGCTGATCCTTTTTGCATATTACTGATTTTCAGATTGGAGATAGTGAATCCATTACCGTTATAAATGCCGGTAAATGGCCGAAGATCAGAGCTGTACTGCATACCGATAGGCTTCCAATTGTCAATGCCACCCAAGTCAATATCCGCTGTCTGTATGGCATTGAGGTTCTGCTGTCCGTTATTCACATCGTCAGCAAAACGCTTGAGGTCGTCGGCATTGCGGATAATTCGGAATATTTTACCGTCGAGGGTCACGGTGGGCAGTTCGCCTTCCGTCCAAGGCACGTCGGTAGTGGGCATCCCCACTTCAACGCCGGTTTCGCGCACGCTGACGGGATAAGTGTACATCGTGTTGGCAGCGTAGGCATCGGTTGCGGGGAGGGTGCCGGTGTATTCCTTGCCATTCACGGTGACCACTATCGTGCGAGGGGTGGAATTTGCCTCCTGTGGGATAAGCAGGGCGGTGTAGCTGGCGTCCGTTCCATCTGCCGCCACCCCCGATTTCAGCGCACGAACAGGCTTATCGGTGATAAGCGCCTTATTAACAGAACCATCACGCATATCGAAACTTCCTTCTTCGGGGAAGCCTGCCAGTCGTACATCCGTCAGCGTACCGCCGGACAGCCCCAATCCGAGGGTGATATCGAACTTGACTTTGCTCATCAGGTGGTGAAATACGAGGACGACGAGATTATTGCCGCGGGGAACGCCCTCGAATTTACTGTAGAGGGGGTCGAGCGCGAGCTGTTTTTCGACGGTGGTCTGGTCGGTGGTGTTCAGGGTGAGGATATAATTGTCGTCAGGGGCTTTGCTCGTGTGCCAAGCGATGATGTCCACCGCTGTGTTTTGCGGGTAATACATCGGCGTGCCGTCGGCAGGGGTCAGTGCTCCGTCCTCCGGGTTTACGTTGTGAAGCACGTTGGCACTGCCGGGGACGAGGTCGTCGGGCAGCGTGCCGCCGGGGGTGAGCATGGAGATGCTCACGACGTCGCCCGCGGTCCACACGGTGTTGCCATCGGGGCCGAGGGCTGTGCGGGTGGCAGGTGACGAGCCACCGGTATTCGTATGCGGCGGCAAAGCGGTGGATTGCACCACGGCTGTAAATGCCGCGGGGATGCGGCTGTCGGCGTCGTTGCCACCCGGCTCTTCCTTGCTGCACGATGCCAGCATCATGGCCGGAAGCGCCGCGAGCAGCAGGAGTTTCTTGCAATTTGCTATTGTCATATCATTGCTTTTTTAATTATTACTTATCAGTTTCCAATGTTGTCAGTCTGCCACCACGGGACTGCCGTTGACGGGATTCCAGTCGGTAATCGTGGCGGAGAGTACCGCACCCGTGGGCGTTTCCACCACCGCGCCGTCCAGCGTGACGGGCATGTGCTTGTCGGTATTGAACGCGGCGAGTGCCGTGGAAAGGTCGCTGTCGAGGGTGACGGGGGTGGGGGTGTCGCCGGTAAAGCGGATTTTGGCGTTTAGCCTCTGTTGCCCGTCCGCTACACCCAGCAGCCGTACGGTAGCCGACCATTTCCCGGTATTCGCGCCGTCAGTTATCTTCGTGAACGCCAGTGCCACGTTCGAGGGGGCAGTACACGTTCCGGCGTCTATGTCCAGCGTTCCGGCAACGCCGGAAAGCGTGCCTTCGATGCTTTCGATTTTACCCGCCGTGCCTCCCGCGGGTTCGATAACGAGCGTGAGTTGGCGCGTTTGTTGGCGCGCGACCACCGTGACGGTATGTTCCTTGTCCTTCTTTATCGCGACATTCGTGACGCCGGCGTGCAGCCATCCCGGGGTGGCGTGTATGAATGTTCCGGTCTGTCCCGCGGGGGTGGCAGCCGCTGCCGCGGTCGCCACGGTGCCGTTCACGGTGATGGCGTCCGGCGTGTTGTGGACGACGAGGCGGTAGTTGCCCGGCTCGAAGAGGTGGTCTACCGTGACCGTCGTGCCGCTTACCGTCGCGGAATATTCGCCCACCTTCACCGTGTAGGTGGCGGGGATACCGGTACCTGCCGAGCAGTCGTGCCACTCGGTCACGAGTGTGATTCGTCCGCTGTCGGGGTGCGGGGTATCGTGAATCGGGTCTTTCACGTCGCATCCGCCGAGGAGCAGGGCGGCGCACCCGAGTCGTGTGATGATTGTTTTTGTTGTCATAGGTTGTTTTTAGTTCGTCGAAAAAGTTTCATGAAGCTGTTTTTATATATAAGTGTTTTGTTCGCCGGGATAGCACCGCGTGCGGTGGTTCGAGAATGTAAAACTAAGTAAAAATAGAATCCACGGGGAGACAATTCAACAAAATATCACTTGCCAAATCGTAATAAGGGTATTTTTTTCACTTGCCAAATCGTAATTTGGTGCAAAAAGGTAAAAACGCTCAATTTCGGGCTATAATAGTCGTTTTTTGACAAAAACGCGATGTATTTGAAGCGTGGATGTGTTTGCTGCCTGCCCGATAGCCATGACAGTGCTTGTACCCGTGCTTGTGTGAACCCGGAAAAGCGTCGAGCTGTCTGATTAACTAAATATGTTGTCGTAATGACGTTGTTATAACCTGCCTATAGCAGGTTATGAGCAGGTTTTAAGCAGGTTATGGGCAGGTTATGAAGGTTCCTAGCCCTTTGGTGGCGCGGGTTTCGAGAGGGTAAAACGGGAAAAAAAAGTGTAAGTTGCTATAAAACAGAGCAATGTGTCTTGTGTTTATTTTGGATAATGTTGGGTTGAAATTAGACAAGTATTGTAAAAACAATACAAAAGCATGTTGATGTATTCATTGTTTTGTAATCTGATTGTTTTAATATTGCATCATGGTGTCGTTTGAAAAAAGAGGGCAAACGCAAGTTGCAGTGAAGATCCTTCAATCTAAAATAGCCGGAAAAGAAGCCGGGATACTGCCACCTTCAGCAATATCCCGGCTTTCCCGCTTCAGCGGCACGTTCATTTTCAATTTTCAATTTTCAATTGTCTCCCATCCTCCCCCGAGTGCCGAGTACAGGCTGACCACGGAGAGGAGTTCGTCGCGGACGGCGTTATTGAGGCTGATTTGGGCGTCGAAGTAACCGCGCTGGGCGTCGAGGACGTCGAGGTAGCTGATGACTCCGTTGATGTATTGCAGGGTGGCGAGTTCCATGTACGAGCGGGCGGCTTGTTCGAGCCGGGAGCGCGACTCGCGGATTTCGCGTATCTTGTAGAAGGTGGTGAGGGCGTTGTCGACTTCCTTGAATGCCGTGAGGACGGTTTGCTGGTAGTTGTACGTTTCAGCTTCCAGCGCGGCACGGGATGCCTTGAGTTTTGCCCGGTTGTTCCCGGCGTTCAGCAAGGGCGCGAGCAGTTTGCCGCCGACGTAAAAGTAAGGGGCGGAAAGAAAGTCGCTTAATTCACCTGCCTCGCGTCCGTAGCGGGCGGTGAGCGTCAGTTGCGGGAACATACTGGTGTAGGCGATACCGACCTTCGCGTTGGCTGCCTTCAGCTTGTATTCAGCCTGCCGCAAGTCGGGGCGGCGTTCCAGCAGGGTGGATGGCAATCCCACGGGCAATTCGTGAGTCAGCGTTTGTTCGTCGATGTTCTTGCCGCGGGGAATGCGACCGGGGTAGTGTCCCGTGAGCAGGGAAATATCGTTTTCTTTCAGGCGTATTTTTCGCTCGAGGTCGGGTATGAGGGTGCGGGTCTTGGCAAGCTCCACTTCCGCCTGACGGTAAGCCGTTTCGGAAGTCAGTCCACCCTCGAAACGCAATTTGGCGAGGCGCACGCTTTCGACACGGGCGTCGTAGGTCTGCCGCACGATGCTCAGTTCCATGTCTAATGCCTGTAACTCGAAATAGGCTTGTGCCACTTGCGCCACGAGTGTCATTTGCATGGCTCGTTGTCCTTCCACGGTCTGGAGGTAGGTGGCAAGGCTGGCTTGTGAACCCCAGCGGAGTTTGCCCCAAAGGTCGAGTTCCCACGAGAGAACGGCTTCCGCGTTGAAAGTGTTGCCGGGGGAACGGTCGTATTCCCGTTCCGCCAGTCCGTCGGCACTGAGTTGCGGGAATAGTTTGGATTTTTCCACGCGGTGGGCGAAGCTGCTCTCTTTTACCCGTGCCGCCGCTGCCAGTAAATCCTTGTTATACGAGAGCGTGGTGCGTATCAGGCCTTGCAGCACGGTATCCGTGTATATCTCCGGCCATTGGATGTCGGCGACCGTCCGCGTACCGGTGGCGGGCGTGTCGGCAATCTGTTCCGGCAGATCGAGTTCCGGTCGGGTGTATTCTTTGCCCAGCTTGCAGGAGGAAAAGAAGGTAGCTCCGACGAGGAAGAGGAGGGTTATGGTTGTATATTGTTTCATGGCGGTGTTTTTTAGTTTATAAGGTTTATAAAGTTTATAAGGTTCATAAGGTTCTATGGACCCCTGCGGGGCGCTTTGTCCACGGCAGCGAGGGCTGCCGTTAAACATTGTCCGAAGGACACCCGTCACTTTATGAACTTTATGAACCTTATGAACTTTACGAACTCTCATCGTTTTTTCATTTTATGAACAACTTTTTCTATTTGCACGAAGAAGAACGGCACGAGGACGATACCCACGGTAATGGCGACGAGCATACCGAAGAAGATTCCGGTACCGATGGAGTGGCGGCTGGCTGAGCCGGGGCCGCTGGCGAGCACCATGGGGAGCATGCCCAGCACGAACGCGAGGGACGTCATCAATATGGGACGGAAGCGGGCACGCGCGGCAGTGAGTGCGGCGGTGACGGCACCGACTCCCTTGTCCACCTCTACTTTGGCAAATTCGACGATCAGAATGGCGTTTTTGGCGGCAAGACCGATCAGGGTTACCAACCCGATTTGGAAGTAGACGTCGTTTTCCAACCCGAACACCCACACGCCGAGGTACGCGCCCAAGGCGGCTATCGGCAGGGAGAGCAGCACGGCGACAGGCACCAGCCAACTCTCGTAGAGGGCGGCAAGGAAGAGGAACACGAAGATGAACACGAGCGCCATGACCATTCCGGTTTGTCCTTCTGCCTTTTTCTCTTGGAAGGACAGACCGCTCCACTCGAGCCCGATGTTGTTGGGGAGGTGCTGGCGGGCAATCCGTTCTATCGCCCGCATGGCGTCACCGGAGCTGTACCCGGGGGCTGCCTCGCCGTTCACGATGGCGTTCGTGAACATGTTGAAACGGCGGATGGAGCCGGGACCTGTGGTGTATTGCGGGGCACCGAGCGCGGTGAGGGGAACCATGTCGCCCGCGGAGGTCTTGACGAAGAACATGTTCAGGTTTTCCTTGTGCATCCGGTAGGGCGCCTCGGCTTGCAGGTACACTTTGTATACCCGGTTGAACATGTTGAAATCGTTGACGTATACCGAGCCGGTGTAGGCTTTCATGGTGGAGAATATGTCCGCTAGCGGGATGCCTAGCAGTTGGGCTTTATCGCGGTCGACGTCGAAGTATAACTGCGGGATTTCCGCTTGCAGGGACGAGGATACCCCGGCGAGAGCCTTGTCTTGTGCCGCGTATTTGAGCAAGGTGTCGACGGCGTCGACGAGGTTCTCGAAGGTGGCGCCGTTGCGGGCTTCCACTTGCAACTCGAAACCGCCGGACGCACCCAAGCCGGGAATGATGGGCGGCGTGGAAAGGAATACCTGTGCTTCCGGGTACTTGAAGAATTCGGTGCGGATGTCGTCCATGACCTCTTTGAGGGACATATCGCCTTTCTTGCGTTCTTCCCACGGCTTGAGGATGACGGTCAGTTCGGCGCGCGATTGTGCCGTACCGACGCGGGGGCTGCTTCCCGTCACGTTCTGCACGTGGGCGACGGCGGGATGCTGCTTGATATATTCTATGGCCCGGTCGGTCACCTTACGCGTGCGTTCGAGCGTGGCGCCTTCCGGCAGAGCCAGTTCCACTTTGAAATACCCTTGGTCTTCCTCGGGTAGGAAACTGCCGGGAATTACCCGGTTGAGGACGAAGATAAAGACGATGGCGATACCGAACCCGGCGACGATGCGGCGGGGGTGGGCGAGTGCCCGTTGCAGGAGGTGGATGTATTTGTGGTTACCGCGTGCCAACCAATCGTTGATTTTGCGGAACACGTAGCCTTTTTTGCCCGTGGAGGGGCGCAACAGCAGGGCGCACATGGCGGGGCTGAGCGTTAATGCCACGACCAGTGATATCAGCACGGACACGACGATAGTGATGGCAAACTGGCGGTAGAGCATCCCCGTGATGCCGGGCAGGAAGCTCACGGGCACGAACACGGCACCCAGCACGAGCGAGGTGGCGACGAGCGCTCCCGTCAGTTCTTTCATGGCTTTACCCGTTGCCTCGCGGGGGGAGAGTCCTTCTTCTTCCATGATACGTTCCACGCCCTCGACGACGACGATGGCGTCATCGACGACGATACCGATAGCGAGTACCAGACCGAGCAGCGTCAGCATGTTGATGGAGAACCCGAACGCCAGCATGAACCCGAAGGTGCCGACCAGCGACACTGGAACCGCCACGAGCGGGATAAGGGATGCCCGCCAGCTTTGCAGCGACAGGAACACGACGAGAATCACGAGGAACAGTGCCTCGAACAAGGTTTTGTACACCTCGTGGATGGACTCGGCGATGTAGGTGGTGACGTCGAACGGTATGTTGTATTCCAAGCCCTCGGGGAAGTCGCGGCTGATTTCTTCCATGGCTTTTTTCACGTTGTCGGCAACTTCCATGGCGTTGGCGCCGGGGAGCATGAAGATGCCGAGAATGGCGGCGTTCTCGCCGTTGAGCCCGCTCTCCGTGTTGTAGGAACTCGCTTCCAGCGATACCCGCGCAATGTCCCGCAGGCGGATGATTGAACCGTCGGGGTTTGCCCGCACGACGATGTCTTCGAATTCTTCGACGGAGGACAGACGCCCGGGGGCGGTAATCGGGATGGTGATATCGACGCCCGTCATGGGTTGTTGTCCCAGTACACCTGCTGCCGACTCGCGGTTCTGGTCTTTAAGCACGTTTTGCAGGTCTTTGATGGTCAGCCCGAAGTTCGCCATGCGGTCGGGGAGTATCCATATCTGCATGGCGTAGTAACGGCTGCCGATGTTGGATACCCGTCCCACGCCGGGGATACGTTTCAGCACGTCGAGCACATTCATCGTGGCGAAGTTACTGAGGTATATCTCGTCGAAGCGGGGATCTTCGGAGGTGAGCGCGAGTGTCATTAACTGGCTGGCGGATTGTTTTTCCACCTTGATGCCGTTTTGCACGACTTCGGCGGGGAGGCGCGATTCTGCCAGTTTCACCCGGTTCTGCACGTCCACTGCCGCCAGTTCGGCGTCGGTGGAGATGTCGAAAGTGATGGTGATGGACAAGCCTCCCGAGTTGGAACTGCTCGATTCCATGTATAGCATACCCGGCGTACCGTTCAATTCCTGCTCGATGGGTGTCGCCACGGCTTGTGACACGGTGACGGCACTCGCCCCGGGGTAAGATGCCGAGATTTTAACCACGGGTGGGGTGATTTGCGGGTATTGGTCGACGGGCAGCTGAAACAAGCCGATGACGCCGACGATGACAATCAGTATGGAAAGTACCGCCGAGAAGATGGGGCGGTCGATAAAGAAGCCCGGTTTCATGGTTGTACCTCCTCTTCTTCTTTAATGGCGGCGTTGACCGGGTTCACGAGTGCTCCCGGGGTGAGCTTGTGGTAGCCTTCCACCACGACCAGTTCGTCGGGTCCCAGTCCGCGTTCCACGACGGTGGTGTTGTTCACTTCGGGACCTATCTCGATAAAGCGCTTTTCTGCCGTGCTATCCCTGCGCACGACGTAGATGTAGGCGCCGCCTTTCTCTATAATGACCGCTTTGGTGGGTACGACGATGGCGTTTTCCCGCACGTCGAGCAGTAGTTTCACTTTCGTGAATTGCCCCGGCAACAGCCTGCGTTCGGGGTTGGGTAATTCGGCACGCACGCCGAAAGTTCCCGTCTTCGGGTTTACCTGCGGGTCGGCGAAATCGACGATACCCGTCAGCGGGTAGACCGAGTTGTCGGCAAGGGTGATGGTCACGCTGGGTTGCCATGACCGGTTGACGTCTTTCTCCCCGAGGGTGACGTTGCGTTTTTGCCCTTTCAGGTAGTCGAGAGCCGGAAGGCTGAAGTCCACGAGCACCTCGTCGCTCTCCACGACAGTTGCCAGTTGGGATTTTCCGCCGGGACCGACAAGTGAACCGATGTCGGCGTAACGCTCGCTGATATACCCGTCGATGGGGGAGCGGACGGTGGTGTAGTCCAGTTCCAATTCCGCCTGTTTGAGGTCGGCTTCGCTCATGGCGACGTTTGCCTTGGCACTCTCGAGGGCGGCGACGGCGTTGTCCAAATCCAACTGGCTCGCGGCTTTCTGCTCGTACAACGGGCGCAACCGTTCCTCGTCACGTTCCGACTTGGCAGCCTGCGCCCGGTCTTTTGCCAGTTGCGCCTTTGCCTTGTCCACCCGTGCCCGGTACAAGTCGCTGTTTATCTTGAACAGGGGTTGTCCCCGCTTCACGCGTTTCCCTTCCTCGAAAAGCATCGCTTCGAGGTAACCTTCCACGCGCGCCCGGATTTCCACCGCGCTTTTGGCGCGGATTTGCCCCACGTATTCACCGTAAATTTCTACATTGTCTGTTCCCGCTTTCTCTACCGTCACTATTTGCCGCACGGGTTCCTGCTTGTCTTTACACGCCCCGAACGCGACTGTTATCGCGAGAACTGTTACTGCATGTCTTACCTTCATATTCCTTATGTTTTTCATTTTGGCTTATTCTATTGAAAATTGTGTGCTAGTTTGTACGTTAAAATGTAAAAATAGGTTATTTTGTTGATAGACAATAAGTATTTTTCTTTTTTCCCTTGTCATGCTCCGAAAACGTAAATCGGGATATCGTGGAATTTTGCCACGGGGTGGGGAATAATTCGCCTGCGGCGAGTTACAGGTTGCAAGTTGCATTTGCCTGCGGCAAGTTGCAGGTTACTTTTCTAGCGTTGTAGACTGTATTCCAGCTCTCTCTCTGTTTATAGAGGAGGAGCTGGAATACAATCCCTAACGCAAAGCAACCTGTAACTCGCCGCAGGCGACCTAAAATCATAAATTAATAACTCCCGAAGCTGAATGTCCCGATGCTTTCGTACACGATGCTGAGGATGCCCACGCAAAGGATACCGGCGCTACAAGCGAGTAGGCTGACGCGGGTGTATCCGTCGGAGCGGAATGATTCGATGGGCATCTCGCTCTTGTTGATGAACATGGCTTTTATCACGCGGAGATAGTAATAAAGCGAGATGACCGTGTTTATCAACGCGACAAATACCAACACGTAATATCCCTGTTCGGCGGCGGCAGCGAAGATGAAGAACTTGCTGAAGAATCCGGCGAACGGGGGGATACCTGCCAGCGAGAAGAGGGCAAGCATCATCACGAAACTGAGGCGGGGATTGGTAGAATAAAGCCCGTTGTAGTCGTCGATGGTGAGTTTGCCGGAGCGATGTTCCACGATAGCGATTACGCCGAATGCGGCGAGGTTGGAAAGCATGTATACCAGCACGTAGTACACCAATCCCGTCATACCCATTGCCGTGCCGCTGATGATGCCCAGCATGATGTATCCGGCTTGCGATATGGAGGAGTAGGCGAAGAAACGTTTCAGGTTCTGCTGCCGTAGTGCGAAGAAGTTTGCCAATGTGATGGAAGCGATGATAATCCAGTAGAGGATGCTTTGCCATTCATGCGCGAGCGGGGCGAATACCTTGTACAGGATTGCCATAAGCACGAAGGCTGACGAACCTTTGGATATCACGGAGAGATAGGCGGTGACGCTCGTCGGGGCTCCCTCGTAAACGTCGGGCGTCCACTGGTGGAAGGGTACAAGCGAGAGTTTGAAACCGAGTCCCACGAAGAAGAACACGAACGCCATGAGCTGGATGAGGCTGCCGTTGAGTCCGGCGGGGATGTCCTCGAAATAGAGGGTTCCCGTGGTGCCGTATATCAGGGATATACCGTAGAGCGACAGTCCGGAAGCGAACACGGCGGTAAGAATGTATTTCGCGCCTGCCTCGGCGGATTTTTGCTTGTACTTGTCGAACGCGGCGAGGCAAGCCATAGGGATGGATGCCGTTTCCAGTCCGATGAAGAACATCAGGAAGTTGCCGGCGGAGATCATGAAATACATACCCAGTAAGGTCGCGAGGGTAATCATGTAAAATTCACCCCGGCGGATGATGGTGCGTTCGTTGGCGAGCCAGTTGTTCGCCTGCATGAAGACAATCAACGTTCCGATGTTGAGGATGGTCTTCATGACGCTACCCATGGGCAGGTTGTGATACATCCCCCCGAAAGCACTGATCTCGACGTTGGGCGAGAGGTTCAGCAGGGTATGGATTCCCACGAGTATGCAAGCGATAGGCTGAAAGTATTTCAGGCTTTTCGGGGAACCGAATATATCGTAAACGAGGAGTATGACGATTACCGCGATGAGTGATACTTCCTCTTTCATTAGTAAGAAATTAGCGTAAACCATGTTGAATTGAGTTTATAAAGTTCATAAGGTTCATAAGGTTTATAAAGTTCGTGAGGTTCATGAAGTATTATATTTTCGGTAACTTTATGAACCTTATAAACCATATTAAATTTTAATATAACATCGTGATTACCGATTGTAATGATCCGCTGATCATGTCGGACAACCACAGGGGAGCCAGACCGATACCCGCGATGGCGATGATGAGCACGATGGTGGAAAAGCGCTCGTACCAGACGGCATCGGTGAGGGCGAGGTGGTGGTCGTTGACCACTTTCCCGTAAAGCAGTTTGCCGACAACCCGCAGGATGTACACCGCCGTGATGACGATGGACGTGCAGGCGATGATCGTGAATACCCGGTGGAACGTGTCCGTGTTCTGGAACGCGCCGACGAATACGGTCATTTCCGCCACGAATCCGCTTAATCCCGGTAACCCGAGGGAAGCCAGACCGGCGATCACGTAACAGACACCGAGGAACGGCATGATACGCATCAATCCGCCCATCTCCCGGATGTCACGCGTATGGGTACGTCCGTAGATCATACCGATAAGCGCGAAGAAGAGGGCTGTCATCAAACCGTGAGAGAGCATTTGCAGGACGGCTCCCGTCATGGCAGTCCGGTTCAGCATCAGTATGGCGAACAACACCAGTCCGCAGTGGCTCACCGAGGAGTAGGCGTTGATATATTTCAAGTCGGTTTGCACGATGGCGGAATAAGCCCCGTAGACCACGCTGATACCCGTGAGGATGATAAATATCCACGAGAGTTCTTTGGCGGCTTCCGGCATCAAGTAGATAGCAACCCGGAAACACCCGTATCCACCGAGTTTCATCAATACTCCGGCGTGGAGCATGGAAACGGCAGTGGGAGCTGAGGCGTGACCGTCGGGTGACCACGTGTGGAACGGGAACAAGGCTCCCAGTACGCCGAATCCCACGAATACAAGCGGGAAGAACCAGCGTTGCAACGCTACCGGCATGGCGTGGTTTTGTGCTATCTCGAGCAGGTTCATGGACGGCATGCCCGATGCGGCGGAGTGGAAGTATATTCCCAGTATTCCCACGAGCAACAAGGCGGAACCACCCATAAGCATGAGGGTTAATTTCATTGCGGCGTATTCTTTTTTACCGCTGCCCCATACCCCGATCAACAGGTACATGGGAATCAACGCTACCTCGTAGAACATGAACATGGTAAAGAGGTCTATCGAGATAAAGAACCCGAATACCCCGACGGACAGGAGATAAAACCAGAGGAAGTACTCCTTTTGCAGGAATTCCATTTTCCACGAGGCGAATGTTCCGGTGAACACGATAATGGCAGAGAGTAGCAACATGGCTACCGATATGCCGTCCACCCCGACAGAATAGTGAATATTTAACGGGGCATACCACACCGTGTCGGCGGTGAATAACATCTCGGCCGTGTTGCCGGCTCCTCGTTCTCCCAGATAAGCGAACACCAATCCCACGGCGAGAACCAACAACAGCGAGGCTCCCGTGGCAACCGCTACACGAATCTGTTGCAGGTTCTTCGAGAAGAAAAGCCCGCACATCGTGAGGATTGGTATTAGAACGAATAAGGATAAGAAGTTCATATTTATTAATTTTAGATTTCTTGATTTTAGATTATTTGAATGAGTTTATAAAGTTCGTAAAGTTTATAAAGTTCATAAAGTGAAGGGATACTTTATAAACCTTATGAACCTTATAAACTTTATAAACTATCATATTAATACCAGTATTAATATGAATACCGTACCGAGCAGGATCACGTAAGCGTATTGCTGTACCTGACCGGATTGTAAGCCGCGGATATTGTAAGATACCCATTGTGACATGGCGGCGAGCCCGTTGAGGGCGCCGTCGATGACATGGCGGTCGAACCAAGCGAGGGGACGGGAGATACAGTTGAAGATGATGCGCTTCGTGATGAAGAGGTACAATTCATCCATGTAGAACCGTCGGTATGCCGCGCGGTGCAGTCCGCCAAACGTCGTTGCCAGACGATCGGGTATCGGGTTCGCTTTCCGGTAAAAGAACGTTGCCAGCGCGATGGAGAGGCATGCCACTACGATACTGGTGATTGCTACCGTCCAGTCGAGGTGGATGATGTATTCCTGACCGTTGCTGCTGACGAATTTACCGAAAGGTATAAATCCGGCAAAAAGGGTAACCGCGGCAAGGAACACGAGCGGCAGTGTCATGGACTTCGGAGCCTCGTGCGGGGTATGTTCGTGCGTGCTTTCTTTGCCCCAGAATATATTGTAATACAACCGGAACATGTAGAAAGCGGTGAGGGCGGCGATGAAGCTCATCACGACTCCCATGACCGGACTGAACATGAACGCGGCAGCGAGTATCTCGTCTTTACTGAAAAAGCCCGAGAACGGCGGAATACCTGATATGGCAAGACATGCCACGAGGAACGTGATGTGTGTCACGGGCAAGTACTTGCGCAGACCGCCCATGTGGCTCATCTCGTTGCTGTGCACGGCATGGATGATAGCACCCGCGCCGAGGAACAGGAGCGCCTTGAACATGGCGTGCGTGAACAGGTGGAACATGGAAGCCATGTATCCCAACCCGGCGTGGCCGTCCATGCCGGAAACCCCGAGGGCAACCATCATGAAACCGATTTGTGATATCGTGGAGAAGGCGAGTACCCGCTTGATGTCTGTCTGCACGCAGGCAACGACGGCGGCATAGAGCGAGGTGACAGCCCCGACCACGGCTATTAGCACGAGTACATCCGGTGCTTCAAAGAAATAGACCGGGAATAGACGCGCCACGAGGAATACCCCGGCAACCACCATGGTGGCGGCGTGTATCAACGCGGACACGGGCGTCGGACCTTCCATGGCGTCCGGCAGCCAGATATGTAACGGGAACATGGCGGATTTTCCGGCACCACCCATGAATATCAGTGCCATCGCCCAACTCATGACGGAGCAACCCATGAAGGTGGTTCCGACAGCCCCGGCGAAGATGGAGGTATCGCCGGAGGTGAGTATCTCGAACGAGAATGTTTTCGTGTAGAAGGATAATAACAGTATCCCGATAAGAAAGCCGAGGTCGGCGAACCGGGTGACGATAAAGGCTTTTTTGGAAGCCGCCACCGCCTCGGGTTTCGTGTAGTAGAACCCGATTAGCAGGTAGGAAGATACTCCCACCAGTTCCCAGAAGATATACATCTGGAAAATATTCGTGGCAACGACCAAGCCCAGCATGGAGAAACTGAAAAGAGAGAGGAACGCGTAGTAACGTTGGAAACCTCTTTCCCCGTGCATGTAGCCCAAGCTGTATATATGTACCATGAGCGACACGGTGGTGATGACAACAAGCATCATGACCGAGATCGGATCGAGCAGAATACCGAGGTCTATGTGCAGGTATTGCGTGAAACGCAGCCATTCGAAATTAAACGGAATGACGGGAGCATGTATCCCGTCTACCCGCGGCATCGTGAAGTATTGCCACGCCGTGGTATAAGCCAGCAGGGCAGCCACGGCTATCGATAACGTCCCGATGTATCCGGCAACCGCGGACTTTAACCTCGTCCCCAGAAGCCCTAACGCCAGAAACGTTAGTAACGGTAGTATTAATATGAGTGCTGTATATTCCATGTTTTAATTTTAGATTTCTTGATTTATGATTTTAGATTGTTATTCGTGAATCGTAATTCATAAATCGTAAATTAATATTAGTGTTTCATCTCACTCAAATTCTTTACCTGTATATTCCGGATGTTCCGGTATATATTGATAATGATAGCTATTGCCACTGCCGTTTCGCAGGCGGATACCCCGATGGCGAACAGCGTGAAGAAAAAGCCTTCCATCTGATCGGGAAAGAGATAGCGGTTGAACACGGCGAAGTTAATATCTACCGAGTTTAGTATCAGCTCGATGGAGATCAATACTGCCAGCAGGTTTCTCCGGGTGATAAAACCGTAGATTCCCGCGAAAAGCATGATCGTGCTGATCACCAAGTAATATTCCATGTGTAGTTCCATATTCTAATTTTAGATTTCTTGATTTATGATTTTAGATTCTTGATTATAAGTCGTAATTTATAAGTCGTAAATCGTATATCGTAAATCATAAATTTGTTTATCGTTTTCGTGCTATCATGATTCCACCGATGATACATGTCAGCAAAAGGATACTGATGGCCTCGAAGGGGAGGAGGTATTGGTATTTCTCCGTACCCATGAGGGCGTTTCCTATGACCTTCATGTTGATCTCGCCTCCCGTGAAACGGGACGGACCGAACGAGTGGGTCAACGTGATGTAGACGCATATAACAGCACCTGCCAGAGCCGTGAGCAGCCCGGCAAACATCTTGCTGTTTTTCAGTTTAGTGACCTTCGTCTTATCGACTGTTGTCAGCAATATCGAGAAGACGTACAAAATGATGATACCCCCGGCGTAGATCGTTAGTTGGACCGCACCGAGAAAGGAGTATTCCAGCTGGAAATATATACCGGCAGTGGCGAAAAGCACAAAAAGCAGGTATGTCGCCGATCTCAGGATCCGGTTGGTCGTCACGGTCAAGATTGAAAAGACAACGATAATCGATGCCAAGATGAAAAAGACCGTTTCTTGTAATTCTGCTGTACTCATGTATTAATTTTAGATTTATGATTTTAGATTTATGATTTCCTCCCGCTTGCTATCACTTTTTTCATTTTCAATTTTCAATTCTCCATTTTCAATTGAATTGTCGTGAAGCATTTTCACCAGCTTATCTCTCGTGAATACCGCGTGTTCGAACGTGGGTACGAAGTGAATGGCGCCTTGCGGGCACATTTTCACACAGAGTTGGCAGAACATACAGCTACCCAGATCGTAGCGATATTTTACCAATACTTTTTTCTTTTTCCCAGCCTCGTCCGTGACGGATTCGGAAGTAATCTTGATCGTGCCGTTCGGGCAATTCATCTCGCAAATACCGCAAGCGATGCACTTGTGGTTACCGTGTTCGTCATGTGGCATCACCAGTTCACCGCGGAAACGGTCGAACATCTTCAATGTCGCCCGGTTCTCCGGGTACTGTTCGGTCGTTTTCTTGGTGAAAAACTCCCGGAGCGTTGCTTTCATTCCCGTCAGTAACGAGAACAAACCCTTGAAGAACGTGCTAAAATATCTTGCTATACTATTCATGTCTTTTCTTTAAAAATGTAGTTTGAATACCACCACGATGACCATAAGGAACAGGTTGAGCAGGTTGAGCGGCAGCAGATAGCGCCACTCCAACCGGAGCAACTGGTCGATGCGCAATCGCGGGAATGTCCATTTGAACCACATGATAATGAATATAATTACACCTGTTTTACCGAAGAACCAAACGATGGACGGAATGTAGTCCATGATTCGGTTGAAACTTTCCCAACCGGGCACGTGCAACGGCATCCAACCACCCAGAAACAACGTGGTTGCCACGGAAGCTACCACGAACATATTCAAGTACTCGGCAAGGTAAAAGAAGCCGAAGTGCATACCCGAATATTCGGTATGATACCCTGCCGTCAATTCGGAATCAGCTTCCGGTAAGTCGAAGGGACCCCGGTTCGTTTCGGCTGTTCCGGCAATCAGGTAAACGATAAACGCGATACATGCCGGGATATGTCCCTTGAAGAGCAGCCAGCCGTCAGCCTGTCCTTCCACTATGGTGGAGAGTTGCATACTTCCGGTAAAGACAACCACCGTGAGGATCGACAACCCGATTGACAATTCGTAGCTGATCATCTGTGCGCCGCTTCGCATGGCTCCGATCAACGAGTATTTGTTGTTACTGGCCCATCCGGCAAGCAGGATTCCCACGATACCGATGGATGAAACGGCGATCAGGAAGAATATTCCCACGTTGAAGTCTATCACGTGCAGTCCCTTGGCAAACGGGATACACCCGAAAGCAAGTACCGACGCGACGATCACCACGAAAGGAGCGAGGTTGAAAAGGAAGCGGTCGATATGGTTGATTTCTATCAATTCCTTGGTCAGCATCTTGATCATATCGGCGACACTCTGTATCGTCCCGTAAGGTCCTACGCGGTTCGGTCCGATACGGCATTGAAAAAAGGCACAAACTTTACGTTCCACGTAAATCAGTACCAACGCGATAAGGGCATACCCCAGCAACAGGCACAACCCGATGAGTATACACTCTACCAGTGTCGCCGCCGCTTGAGGAAGGTAACTTCTCAGAAGTTCATCTACCCAGTGTGTTATTGTTGCAAAGTCAAACATGTACTAATTTTAGATTTAATGATTTTAGATTTTAGATTCCCACCGCACAGCCCACATTCTTTCTAATCCTAAAATCTTTTTTCATTTTCAATTTTCAATTCTCAATTTTCAATTGTTTGCTATCTGTCCAAGTCCGGTACCACGTAGTCCAGAGTTCCGCCGATGGCGATCAAGTCGGCAATCTTGTTGCCTTTTGTCAATTGATCGACGATGGACACGAGGGGCAGACAGGGGGAGCGGAATTTCATCCGGTAGGGATATTTGTCACCCCGGCTCTCGATGTACACCCCGAACTCGCCCCGGCTTGCTTCGACGCTCTTGAAATAGCGACCTTCCGGCAGTTTGATCAGCGGTTTGGTCTTCACGGCGTAGTCGCCCTCCGGGATGTTATCCACAAGTTGCTCAAGGATATGCAGGGATTCCATGATTTCCTCGATGCGCACGATATAACGGGAGAACGAATCTCCCTCGTGGTGGATGATCTCCTTGAAATCTACCTTGTCGTATACCCCGTAAGGCGTGTGCTTGCGGACATCGCATGACCACCCGGCGGCACGTCCGGTCGGTCCGGTAGCCCCGTAAGCGATGGCGTTTTCCCGGGTAAGGATACCCACGCCTTTCAGACGTTGTTGGGCGATCACGTTGCCCGTGAATACTTCGTGGTATTCCTTGATCATCGGGGGAAGGTACTTGATAAATTCTTTCACGCGACGTATCAAGTTCGGGTGAATATCCGCCATCACTCCGCCGATCACGTTGTAATTCTGGATTAAGCGTCCCCCGGTGGTTTCCTCCATGATGTCGAGAACCTTTTCGCGGTCACGGAAACCGTAGAAGAAAGCGGTCAACGCACCCATGTCCATACAGAGGGTAGACCAGAACAACAGGTGGGAAGAAAGACGGTTCAACTCGTCCATGATCGTGCGGATATATTTCACTCGCTCGGGTATCTCCAGTCCCATGGCATCCTCGATACACATGCATAGCGCGTGGCGGTTCTGGTGTGCCGCGAGGTAATCCAGCCGGTCGGTCAACGCCAGCGTTTGCGGGTAAGTCAGGCTCTCGCACAACTTCTCGATGCCCCGGTGGATATAACCGCAGTTCACGTCCACTTTTTTCACGATCTCGCCTTCCAGCGATACGCGGAAACGGAGAACCCCGTGTGTGGCGGGATGCTGCGGTCCGATGTTCACCACGTACTCGTCTTCCTCGAAAAGAATATTTTCCTTTTCGCTCACTTCGCCCCCGTGCGAGTCTGCCTCGAACGTGGGCATAGTGTCAAATGTTTCCTCGCTATACAACCGTACCGGGTTTATTTCCGGGTTGGCGTCGTAGTCTTTGCGCAAGGGATAGCCCACCCAGTCGTTACGTAGGAACAAACGCCGCATATCGGGATGGTTGATAAACCGGATACCGAGGAAGTCGTACACTTCCCGTTCGTTCAAGTTTGCCGTTTCCCAGATATCTGCCACCGTGGGTAATTCCGGGTTTTCCCGGTCGGTAGTGAATGTTTTCAAGAAAATCTTGTGCTCGTGTTTCGTGGATTGTAATAAACTGGTCACGCCTAGCGAATCGCCCCAGTCTACCCCCGTCATGCAGATCATGAAATCGAAAGCCAGCCCCTCGTCGTTCTTTAAACGTAGGGCTACTTCGCGGTAACGTGCCGCTTCTACCGTCAGGGTAGGAATGGCACCTTCCTCGATGATTGCTTCCGGGTATATATTTTTAATCAAATCAATCATAAATCAAGAAATCATAAATCGTAAGTTACTCCATCTCTTTCTTTTCCTTCCTGTTCTTTCCGCCCAAGAATTTCTCTACTTTTACTTTCCGTTGCAGTTGTATCATCCCGTACAGCAGTGCCTCCGGTCGGGGAGGGCATCCGGGGATGTACACGTCCACCGGGAGTATGGTATCCACGCCTTGCACCACGTGATAGGAATTGCGGAACGGACCGCCCGACACGGCACAGCCGCCCACGGCAATCACGTATTTCGGTTCTGCCATCTGGTCATAGAGGCGTTTCAACACGGGAGCCATCTTATGCACGATCGTTCCGGCAACCATGATAAAGTCGGCTTGCCGGGGACTGGCGCGCGTCACTTCAAACCCGAAGCGGGAGAAATCGTAACGTGCCGCACCCACTGCCATAAATTCAATACCGCAGCAGCTTGTCGCGAATGTAAGCGGCCATAGGGAATTCGAGCGTCCCCAGTTAATAACTTCGTCGAGGCATCCCACCACCACGTTGGTGCCGGACGCGCGCAATTGTTCAAGATACTCGTTATCGTTGAACTCTTCATATTTCATGGATTTGATTTTTACTTCCATTCCAAAGCTCCTTTCTTCCACGCGTAAGCCAATCCCAAGATCAGGACCAGCATGAAAAACAATACATTCAGCAACCCGTCGATACCCGCGTCCTGTACGGTGACTGCCCACGGGTAGAGGAACACGGTTTCCACGTCGAACATCAGGAACAGGATGGCAAACAGGTAGTATCCCGCCTTGAATTGCATCCACGACTTCCCTCGCGTAGGCACGCCGCACTCGTAGGCTTCTCCCTTCTGCTTGTTGTAAGAGCGGGGGGATATGAGCCGGGCAATACCCAAGGCGGCAACTACCAGCACGATAGCCGTGATTAATACGACCACAAATAATGTAAGATTCATAATATAAAAAAAATTACAGATTACAAGTTATGGGTTACAAGTCGAAAAGTTACAAGTAATACCGCGAGTTGCAAACTTGTAACTTGCAGCCCGCGGAGCCGGAGGCTCCACTTGTACCTTGGTTAGCGTCAGCTAAACAATAATCTTTCTTAGGGCAAAGACGTAATATTTGGTTTTACCTAAAGTCGAATAGGGATGAAAATACCAGTTCCGCTTGGAATGTCCGGAATCGGTGATATGATCTTTATTAAATCTCTGTATGAAAAACAACACGAGATAGGTTTTCGTGTCCGGCGTGAAATGTGTACTTCCAAGAATGATTTCACACTCTTCCGTGAGAAACGCGATGAATGAAACGGGCGATGAGGTATTGTATATCTCATGCCTGCATGAGCCTCCCGCGCGGATCTCCTGTAAAGGCAATTCCTGCCCCGAAGCCGGTGTAACACTCAGTCCGGCAAACGTTAATAACAGGATTAATATACTACTCTTCAACACATTCTGCATACTATTTCTTAACTTAAGGCACGCGAATATAAGCTAATTTTAAATCAAGGTTGAATATCGCGTGATAAAGAATGTTAATCTTTCATTCTTCGACGAAACCTTTCAAATGTAAAAGATGGTTGTCGGGAACGGTGTTGCATGTCAACTCCACGCTTTTGTTGAACTGTCCGAGCGAGTTCGGGGTGAACGACACGGTTAGCGAGTCCGTTTGTCCCGGCGCTACCGGGCGTTTGTTCCATTTTACTTCGGCACACCCGCACGATGAAACGGCGTTCTTTATAATCAACGGATGTTCCCCCGTGTTACGAAACCGTACCACGGCACGTTTTATTTCCGCGTAGGGAAATGTCCCGAAATCCACGCTGTCTTTCAAGAATACCACGGTAGTTTTGGGTACATTCTTCCCGGCAAGCGATTCGCTGTTTCTCTGCCGGAGATAAATACCCCCGGTGAGCAGGATACCCGTTACGAGTGTAATAACTATACCTTTCTTTTTCATGGAAGTTTATTTTGCCTTCGGCAAGTTGCAGGTTGCAAGTTGCATTTGCCTTCGGCAGGTTACAAGTTGTTTTTCTAGCGTTCATGACTGTATTCTAGCTCTCCCTCTGTTTATAGAGGGAGTACCCCGAAGGGGGGAGGGAGTTTGATCTAAAATTCAAGACTTCTCCTCCCCGGTAAAGATAATGAATGTTTATAAACTTTCACGTTCCCTCGTGTTGTAATTCCCTCGTTTTTTACTAATTTTGTATCCACAAACAATCAATATATATGAGTGATACAATCCATCATGAATGCGGCATTGCGCTGATTCGCTTATTGAAGCCGTTGGATTATTACCAGAAGAAATACGGCTCTTATCTTTACGGTTTAAATCGGTTATACATTTTAATGGAGAAACAACGCAACCGCGGACAAGACGGCGCGGGAGTTGTTGGAGTGAAGCTCGACATGGAGCCGGGCTACAAGTACATGGACCGCACCCGGTCGTGTGACGCTAACCCCATACAAGAGGTGTTTGACAAGATACACGCTAATTTTCCTCCCGACCTCACGAGTGAAAAAGATGCGGATTGGGCGAAACAGAACTTGCCTTTCGTGTCGGAAGTTTACCTCGGGCATTTGCGTTATGCCACTTTCGGGAAGAATAATATAGACTACGTCCACCCGCTGAAACGGGCGAGCAACTGGCGGAGCCACAATCTGGCTCTGGCGGCAAACTTCAACTTGACGAACGTTGACGAGTTGTTCGACAGCCTGATCCGGGCGGGACAACACCCGCGGAACTATTCCGACACGGTGACTTTGCTCGAGAAGGTGGGCTATTTCCTCGACGACGAGATACAGGACCTTTACCATTATTTCAAGGAAAAAGGGTTTTCCAAGCAGGAGATTACCCCGTTGATCGAGCAGGCAATCGACCTGCCCGGCGTGTTGGCACGGAGCAGTGCCGATTGGGACGGGGGATATGCCGTGGCGGGCGTACTCGGTCATGGCGATGCTTTCGTGGCTCGTGACCCGTGGGGGATTCGTCCGGCGTATTATTACAAGGACGACGAGGTGGTGGTGGTCGCCTCGGAAGGTTCGGTGATACAGACAGCCTTCCAAGGGATGAACATGAACATACAGGAGATCAAACCGGGATATGCTTTGATTATCAAGAAAGACGGTACTGTTACCGAAGAACTCGTGCGCGAGCCGAAAAAGCGGAGCAGCTGTTCTTTCGAACGTATCTACTTCTCCCGCGGGAATGACAGGAATATCTATCAAGAGCGTAAGAAATTGGGAGAGTTACTGACGCCGCAATTGATTCGTGCGGTGGATGGTGATCTCGATAACACGGTGTTTTCTTTTATTCCCAACACGGCGGAAACATCTTTCTACGGCATGGTGAAGGGGATACAGCAATACATGGTGGAGGAGAAAAAGCGTCAGATACGCGAGGGCAAGGCCTCGTGGTGCGAGGAGACGCTGGATGCCATCATTTGCCGGGAACCCCGTATTGAAAAGATCGTGATTAAGGATGCCAAGCTGCGTACCTTTATCACTTCCGATTCCGGGCGCGACGGTCTGGTAGGACACGTTTACGATGTTACCTACGGGGCTGTCAGTGAAAACGACAACCTCGTGGTGATTGACGATTCCATCGTGCGCGGAACCACGCTCCGGCGGAGTATCCTGCGTATCCTCGATCAACTGGGACCTCGGCGCATCGTGGTGGTTTCTTCCGCCCCGCAAATCCGTTATCCCGACTGCTACGGTATCGACATGACGCGCATGAACGAGTTTATAGCTTTCAATGCTGCTATCGAGCTTATCCGCGAGCGGGGTATGGAGAATCTGATCGACGAGGTGTACAAGGATTGTAAGGCGCAGCAAGGATTACCGAAGGAAGAGATCGTGAACCACGTGAAACGAATATACGCACCCTTTACCGACGAGGAAATTTCCGATAAGATCGCACAAATGGTACGTGACGAACGCTTGCACGCCGAGGTGAAAGTGGTATTCCAGACCGTCGAGAACCTGCACCTTGCTTGTCCCAACGACACGGGCGACTGGTATTTCACGGGCAATTACCCCACTCCCGGCGGAAACAAGGTGGTCAATACCGCCTTTATTAACTGGGTGGAGGGACGTGACGAGAGATCTTATTAATTTTAGATTTTAGATTTTAAATTTTAGATTGAATGATCTGGCTAATTTTAGATTGAAAAGTTTCCCGAAGCAAGGTGGTATTATCTTTGGGAAAAGAACTGGCTTCTCTTTGCGGCAGATGGACGATAGGAGATATTTGATTCCTTACCCGGCGGACGGGCGAGTTGGTAAAATCGGCATTGAGTTTAGTGTCGCGGAGCGAGGCTTATTTGATTGTAATGGCCTTCTTTTCAGTCATGTCGGCACCGCGGGAAATTGCAATAGGCATTTTTGGACCGGGTATTAAAGGGCTGTATTCCAAGACGTGACGTACACGGGTACGTTGGTCGTTCGTGAAGCGGTTTTTCTCGCTGAAGTCATAATCCATGATATTGGTGGACGTGAAAGGAGCCCCGTTACGATCGGTGCGTTGAATGGCTTGCGACCATGGTGTATTTTGATTCCATTTATCCATGTATTCTTGGCGGTTATAATCGGGGGTGTCGTCGCAGTAGTCCGATTCCACTGCCTCACCGATGGAGAAAACGTGGTATAAACCAAGATAGTGTCCCAGTTCGTGGGTAAGTGTGGTCGCCATGATGTCTTGAGAGCTATTAGGAGCATAAACTAGGAGTTTATTTATATAACGGTTGTTTAATGCCACTCCATATACTTGTTTCGTGGGAAGTTTAGTGTAATAGCTATCCGAGGGGGTGAGTCCGGCTAAGGAGTGGGAGCTGGGCGTGAACGGTAGAAAGCTGATCCCCGTTGTACTTCCGTCTGATTCGGAGAACTCGAAAAGAAATACATTGATATAATTATTCGGGTCCCACATGAGATGGATGTCCCCGTATTGGTTTTCAAGGAATTTTTCGCATTCCATGGTGTAATTCGTGTAGCGTTGTACGCGGTGGATTCCGGCTTCGTCAAGTGGATTACCGTCCGGATCGCGGGTGGCAAGTTCGAACGTGAGGTTCATGTCACCGCCTTGTCCGTCATAATTCCGGTAGTAACTGTTTGCCGCATCGAGGAGTTCTTCTATCCTGTTTGCCGGGATATTTTGGTACGGGTTCCCGGGATTTAAATAGAGGACGTGGAAGATAACCGGGAGACGGAAATGGTATTCGCCGTCCCGTTTTGCCTGACGGATGGTTATATCTGTTTTGCTTCCGCTTTTATTAGCGAGGGAGAGGGTGACGGAACGTTGATCGGGTGCGATATTGGGAGTAATGGTGATGATCAGTGAGTCACCGGAATCCCCGTTGAGTTGTCGGGTGGAGCACCAGCGCTCGGCACCTGATACCGTCCAATCCGAATTGCTGTTTACCCCGATACGGAGAACGTGTTCGTTATTATCCAGATTGTAAGTGTTGTCGGAAGATAATTCAAGACTATCGTTATCATCTTTCGAGCAAGCGGCGAGGACGACGAGAAAGAGTGTCCAGTATATTAGTTTTTTCATATTATCTCTTCATGTAACGATCCATTTCCCGTTTGGCGTCTTTTTGTTTGAGGGTTTCCCGTTTGTCGTATTCTTTCTTTCCGCGGGCGAGGGCGACGCGTAGTTTAGCGATGCCTTTCTCGTTGAGGAAGAGGCGGAAGGGGACGATGGTGAGTCCCGATTCTTTGGTCTTGCGTTCGAGTTTCACGAGTTCCTTGTGTTGCAACAGAAGTTTACGGTCACGGCGCTCGATGTGGTTGTAGTAGGTGCCTAGTTTGTATTCGGCGACGTACATGCCCTTAACCCACAATTCCCCGTTGTGGAAGTAGCAATAGGCGTCGACGAGGCTGGCTTTGCCGGCACGGATAGATTTGATTTCCGTTCCCGTCAGCACGATGCCGGCGGTGTATTCCTCCAGAAATTCGTAGTCGAAGGAGGCTCTTTTGTTTTTTATATTGATGTCGTTCTGCATACTTTTATATATTAAGCGTGATGGTGGGAACACGGAATATGATTACCAGTAACCGTTGTATGATCATCGGCGAAACGATGAGCAACAGTCCCACGATGACAAGGGTACTTTTGCGAAGTTGTACGTTGAGTCCGCCCATTTGGTTTATGCCGACGTATAACGTGCGGAGGCAAAGCAGGCTAAGCAAGCCGGTCAGCTGTCCGAGAAAACCTTCGGGCATTCCTTGCGAGAGGCAATGAAAAACGATGAAGATACCCGAACAGTAGACTGAAAGACGAATGGCTACCTCGTTGGCTTCCGTGATTTTGTCCGTGAGATACTCGCGGCTTACCCGATACGTGGCGTAAGCACCTCCAACGGAGGCGACCAAAGTAATGGCAGCTATGGCGAAAGCGTAGAAAGGCGGGGTGTGCAGCAGTTGCAGGAGGAACGTGCAGACGGAACCCGCTACTGCCAAGGGGATAAGGTAACCCCGGAAAACATCCGTGCCATTCATGTTTTCCCGTTTCACCGCCCGCCACTCCGTTTCCGGGTGGAACAGCATTTCCCGTGTTCTGGCGTATATACCTCTGATATCCGATCTTTTTATCATATCGCGAAAGTACGAATTAATTTTAGATTTTAGATTCTATCGATTCGGTGATTTAGTGATTTCGGATTCGGTGATTGGGAATTAATAAATCGTGATAATATTGTAACATATTTTTCTTTAATTTCGTTAGTGTTAAACGTGAGTAAGTTTAGCGGAAAGCGATTGCGGCGGGAGATAATGACGAATTTTAATCTTTAAAATGATGTATATGGAAACGTTGTACGCGGCATTACCGATTATTATTTTGATTATTCTGATGGGAGTGATGAAAGTTTCCGGTGATAAAAGTAGTGTGATAACGCTGTTTATCACGGCATTTTTGGCGTTGTTCGCTTTTAATTTATCGGTGCCGGACACGATTAATTCTTTTCTTTACGGGATGCTGAAAGCGTTGATTCCTATTTTGTTTATTATACTGATGGCGATATACAGTTATAACGTGCTGTTGCAAACGAAGAAGATAGAGGTGTTGAAGCAACAGTTTTCAGCTATATCGGTGGACAAGAGCGTGCAGGTGTTGCTGATCACGTGGGGGTTCGGGGGATTGCTGGAAGGTATGGCGGGTTTCGGGACGGCGGTGGCTATCCCGGCGGCGATATTGATCAGCCTCGGGTTCAAGCCGATGTTCTCGGCGGTGGTCAGTTTGATAGCCAATAGTGTTCCGACGGCATTCGGGGCGGTGGGAGTTCCGGTAATCGTGCTGGCACAGGAAACGGGGTTGCCCGTGATCCCGTTGAGTACGGCGGTGGTATTGCAGTTGTCGGTGTTGATGTTGCTGGTGCCTTTCGTGATCACGTTTTTAGCCGATCCCCGGTTGAAGGCGTTGCCGAAAAACCTGTTATTGAGTTTGTCGGTGGGAGCGGTGTCGTTGGTGGCTCAGTATCTTGCCGCTCACTATATCGGGGCGGAAACTCCCGCTATTATCGGTAGTATTGCCGCCATTATCGTGATTGTTTTGCTTGGAAAATTGATTGACAGGGGGAAAGAGAAACCTGCGGGGATGAGTTATTCCGGCGGAGAGATTGCACGGGCATGGATGGTGTACGTGTTGATCATGGCACTTGTACTGGTCACGAGCCCGCTGTTTCCCGTTATCCGGGAGGCATTGCAGTCTGTATTGGTTTCCACGGTGCATATCACGATACGCGGAGAGGTGAAAGTGTACACGATACAGTGGTTGATACAAGGTGGCGTGTTGCTTTTTATCGGTTCCTTTGTCGGCGGGTTGATTCAGGGCGGAAAGGCGGGAGCTTTGCTCGTGCTGTTGTGGCGGTCGGTTGTGCAGTTGCGCAAGACGATCGTGACGGTAATCTGTCTGGTGGGATTCTCTTCCATCATGGAAACGTCGGGGATGATCAACCAGTTGGCGGTGGCGCTTGCAGCCGCGACGGGTGCGCTCTACCCGTTGTTTGCACCCATGATCGGGGCATTGGGAACCTTCTTGACGGGTAGTGATACATCGGCAAACATCCTGTTCGGTAAATTGCAGGCCGGGGTTGCCGCGCACACGGGAGTCGATCCCACGTGGTTGTCGGCGGCGAACACGGCGGGAGCCACGGGAGGAAAGATTATTTCCCCGCAAAGTATCGCTATCGCCACGTCCGCCTGCGACCAGCAGGGACAGGAGGGAAGCATATTGAAAGCGGCCATTCCTTACGCGCTGGCTTATGTTATTATTGCCGGGGTGGTAGTGTATCTTTTTGCATGATGGGAAAGCCGGCAAGTTGTAACTTGCCGAAGGCAAATGAAACTTGTAACTAATATTATATATTATGAAGATTGGATTATTTATTCCCTGTTACATCAACGCGATCTATCCCGGCGTGGGGGTAGCGTCGTATAAATTATTGAAGTCGCTGGGGTTGGATGTCGATTACCCGCTGGATCAGACGTGCTGCGGGCAACCCATGGCGAATGGCGGATTCCAGAAGGATTCCGCGAAGTTGGCGGGGCGAATGGAACAGTTGTTCGAGAAATATGACTACGTGGTGGGTCCCTCGGCAAGTTGCGTGGTTTTCGTGAAAGAGCATTACCCGACACTGTTGCACAAGGAGGAACACGCTTGTATCAGCAGTAGGATATACGAGATATGCGAGTTCCTGCACGACGTGGTGAAAGTGGATAAGCTGGATACCCGTTTCCCGCACAAGGTGAGTATTCATAACAGTTGCCACGGGGAGAGGTTGCTGCATCTTTCGTCACCGAGCGAGTTGGTGATACCCCGCTACTCGAAGCTGAGGGATTTGTTGTCACTGGTAAAGGACGTGGAGGTGTTCGAGCCGAAACGTGTGGATGAATGTTGCGGTTTCGGGGGAATGTTTGCCGTGGAAGAAGCGGCTACTTCCGTTTGCATGGGACAGGACAAGGTACGTGATCATATATCCACCGGGGCGGAATACATCACGGGTGCCGACAGTTCGTGCCTGATGCACATGGAGGGGATTATCCGCCGGGAGAAGTTGCCGATAAAGACGATACACGTGGTGGAGATTTTAGGTAACGGTTTGTAAAGTTTATAAAGTTCATAAGGTTTATAAAGTCTGTTGACCCCTGCGGGGTGCTTTGCTCACGGCAGCTTGTGCTGCCGATAAACTTAGTCCGAAGGACACCCGTAACCTTATGAACTTTACGAACCTTATAAACTTTATAAACTAATTTGTAAATAACGTAAATCTAAATATTATGAGTTCACACGCTAAAGCAGCCAAGAAGTTTATCGCGGACAAGGAGAGGACGGCATGGCACGATCAGGCGCTCTACTTTGTGCGGGAGAAAAGGGACAAAATGGCGAACGATGTACCCGAATGGGAGGCGTTGCGGGAAATGGCGAGCCAGATGAAACGCCACACGATCAGTAATCTGGGGTATTATCTCGATATGTTCGAGAGAAACGCCACTGCGAACGGTATACACGTGCATTGGGCGAAGGATGCCGAGGAGCACAACCGTATCGTGTACGGGATTATTCAGAAACACGGGGGAAAGAATCTGGTGAAGAGTAAGTCCATGTTATCGGAAGAATGTGGATTGACGCCTTACTTGAAGGCTCGGGGAGTGGATGCCGTGGAGTCGGATTTGGGCGAACGGATCATGCAGTTGATGGGAACGCCGCCCAGTCATATCGTGCTGCCCGCCATTCACGTGAAGCGGGAGGAAGTGGGGAAGGTGTTCGAGAAAGAGTTGCACACGGAACCGGGGAACAGTGATCCGACTTACCTGACGCATGCCGCACGTGCCGCCTTGCGGGAGAAATTCCTGCACGCGGATATCGCCATGACGGGAGTTAATTTTGCCGTGGCTTCATCGGGGGCTTTCGTGGTATGCACGAACGAGGGGAATGCCGACATGGGCACTTCGTTCCCGAAGGTACATATCGCTATCATGGGGTTGGAGAAGGTGATCCCGGATTACAAGGCGTTGGCGCTGTATACCCGTTTGTTGGCCCGCTCCGCCACGGGGCAGCCATCGACGACATACACCTCGCATTACAAGAAGCCCGTCGAGGGACAGGAGATGCATATCGTGATCGTGGATAACGGGCGTACCGATATACTGGCTTGCACGGAACACGTGAATATGCTGAAATGTATCCGTTGCGGGTCGTGTATCAATACTTGTCCGGTGTACCGCCGCACGGGCGGTTATTCTTACTCCTATTTTATTCCCGGCCCTATCGGGATTAATTTAGGAATGTTGAAGTCGCCGGAGAAGTACTCGGGTAACGTGTCGGCATGTTCACTTTGTTATTCCTGCTCGAACGTGTGTCCCGTGAAGATAGATCTGGCGGAACAGATCTACAAGTGGCGTCAGAATCTGGCACCGTTGCATCTTGCCGCCGCGTCGAAAAAGTTTATGGAGAAAGGCATGAAATTCGTGATGGAGCGTCCCAGTCTTTTCTATCCGGCAATAAAAGCAGGACGGATAGCCGAAAAGATGCCTCGTTTCGTGCTGTACAACAACCTTGATGTGTGGGGTATCGGACGGGAATTACCACAATTCACGAAAGAAACGTTTAACGAGATGTGGAAGAAAGGGAAGATTAAATGATTGACGATTTATGATTGATGATTTCAGATTTCTCTTCATTTGCTGGGGAACGGTAAAGTCGGTAGAAAGGGGCTTAAAATCTAAAATCTTCAATCTAAAATCATAAATATATAAGTTATGGGTAGTAAAGATGAAATATTTGCAAGGATAAAAGCTCACGGGATTGACCGCGTGGAACGCCCGGAGATGACGTTTACGCCGTTAGTTTATCCTGATCCGCTGGTGCAATTTGAAAAGATATTGAAAGCGGTGGGTGCGAATTACGTGTTGCTTGATAAGGGGCAGGACGTGAACGAGGTAATCCGGAAGGCTTACCCGGATGCCAAGTCGATAGCTTCGAATTTGCCGGAGATTACTTGTGCGACGGAGAATCCGGATATGTTGGATGATCCGAGAGAGTTGAACGGTACGGATGTAGGGGTTGTGCGAGGAGAGTTCGGGGTGTTGGAAAACGGGATGGTGTGGATAAAGCGACAGACTCGTTACAAGGCATTGCTTTTTATCGCGGAAGCGTTGGTGGTGATACTGGATCGCACTCGTCTCGTGAATAATATGCACGAGGCGTATACCCAACCGGATTTCGATGATTACGAATACGGTAGTTTTATCGCCGGACCTTCAAAGACTGCCGATATCGAGCAAGCGCTGGTTATCGGGGCTCACGGGGCAAGAGGAGTGACGGTGATTCTGGAGTAAAGGTTTATAAAGTTCATAAGGTTTATAAAGTTTATAAAGTAGTGGACCCCTGCGGGACGCTATACCAACGGCAGCTAATGCTGCCGTTTAAGCTGTGTCCGAAGGACACTTGGTACTTTATAAACTTTATGAACCTTATAAACCTTATGAACTTTATAAACTGTCCTCTCCCTTATCGGCTGCCTTCGAGAAAAAGCGATAGGCGGCGAAAGATACTATCAAGGGGAAAAGGTAAATAATTCCCGGGGAGAAAAGGGCAAAATACCAAGGAGCTCCCCATTCCGGGGTATCCGCGAACTGGAGGGCTTTGTAGCCGACGTGGACGATACCGACGCATAGGAATAGAATAGCGGCTATGCCGAATAACTTTCTGTTTTTGAGTGCTTTCGTTTTTTCCATAAATTTGTTATTTGCCTTTGACAAGTTACAAGTTGCATTCGCTTTCCGTGAGTTACAAGTTCATGATTAACCTGCAACTTGCCGGAGGTAAATGCAACTTGCAATCTGTAACTATTTATTATATAAATGTTTAATGCCAACCCGGTGTCCCGCTACGGCGAAGTAGAGGATAAACAGGTAGCACGGTAATACCATCCAGTAAGCACCTTGGAAGCCCATACAGGTGGTAAGTGAGCCGTATAGCATCGGAAGCAAGGCTCCCCCGGCGATAGCCATGATAAGCAGAGCCGATCCGGTTTTCGTGTGACGTCCCAAGCCGAAGATGGCGAGCGGGAAGATTGCCGGCCACATCAGCGAGTTAGCAAGGCTTAACAAGGTCAAACACCAGATAGACACGTTAGCCGGAAGAACGGCGGTGCATATCCCGAGGATGACGCCGAGGACGGCACAATAGGCTAAAGCCCGTTCTTGGGTGATGTATTTCGGGATGGCGATGATGCCGATAATGTAACCGACGATCATGGCAATCATGCCGAAGGTCGGGAATACCCGGGCGGCTTCCATGTTCATGTTTAATGATTTGGCGTACCCGATGACAGTGTCGATGGCGATAACCTCGACTCCCACGTAAAGGAACAAGGTGACGATACCGATCCACAAGTGCGGGAAACTGAATATACTTGATTTACCCCCGTGTTGGATACTGCCTTCTTCTTCTTCCGGGTCTTCGATCTGGGGAAGCGGAGAGAAACGCACGAACAGAGCCAGCACGACGAGCGACACCATAATCACGACGTAGGGTACGATGGATTTCGATGCCAGAAGGTCGAGTTCTGCCGCTTTCTGGATAGGATCCATAGTCTTTAAACTTGCTTCCAGTGCATCGATGTTTTTCAACATGATAGACCCGAGGATAAGCGGGCTGATGGCTCCTGCCACCTTGTTGCAAATACCCATGATGCTCACCCGTTGGGCGGCACTTTCCGGGGCTCCCAATTCAATCACGTAGGGGTTGGATGCGGTTTGCAGCACGGACAATCCCGTACCCATGATAAAAAGTCCCAGCAGGAACAGACCGTAGGTGCGAGTCATCGCCGCAGGTATAAACAGTAATGCCCCGACTGCCATCACGAGCAACCCGAGCATCATGCCGTTTTTGTAGCCTGTCTTGCGCAATACCCATGACGAGGGTAGTGCCATGACAAAGTAGGCAATGTAGAAAGCGAAGGTCACGAGGTAGCTTTGCCACTCGTGTTGCAGTTCGCAAGCAATTTTAAGATAAGGGATTAGGGTAGCGTTCAACCACGTGACGAACCCGAAGATAAAGAAGAGGATTCCAATAATGATAATCCCCATGCTGTAAGAATTTTTCTTTTGTTCCATCATCATCTAATTAATAATATACATAAACACGTAAACACATAAGAGTCCTACAAAGTTATTAATTTTTGATAATGATGGATGAAATTGTAGAAAATTATTGCCCGGAGAGGGGAGAATAATAAAACGAGGTTGCCGAAACAACCTCGTTTACAATCTAATAAAGAAAATAGAGATGTTAGTTAGTGTGTTTTTGCTAATTCCGCTTCCAGTTCGTCACTGCTGTGCCCCGAGAAAATGATTTTCCCGTCGGGGTCGATAAACAAGAAGGTCGGTATAGACTTGAGATTATAGTATTTGCCGACTTCTTTGCTCAAAGCACGGGTAGCGAGGAACTGGGACCAAGGCAACTTTTCTTCTCCCATGGCCTTTTGCCACTCTTTTTCCTCTTTGTCCAGTGATACGCTGATAAAATGGACCTTTTCCCCGTGCAGCTTGTACATCTCCCGTAAGTGAGGGAAACTTGCCCGGCACGGTCCGCACCACGATGCCCAGAAGTCGATCAACGTGTATTGTCCCGCCTTCAATTGGGCGAGGAGAGATAGCGTGTCGCCTTTCGGGGTGATCACTTTTCCTTCCTGTAACGGTTTGCCTTGGGCGAATGCGCTCGCTTCTTTCAGGTACTGATGGAAATTTTTAAGCCCCGGGCAAGTATCCCGGTAGGAAGCGAAGAGTTGCTCCAGTTCATCTAGATAACGTTGGTCGTAGGTAAAAGGTTCTTTTTTCAATTCCTCGACTAACATTAGATTCACGGCGAGGTTCGAGTGGCCCGCTATAAATTCCCGGGTTTGTTGAGCTAGTTCTGCTTGTGCCGCTACCATTCTTTTGGCGTCTTCCGGGTGTTTGTTCTCTTGGAATCTAAACGTTCGGAGAAGATGGCGGGCGGGGATAGTTTGTTGCTGGTAGGCATAATAAATATCTTGTGCCGGGGAACCCGTTAGCGTGTAGTTTTTCTCTTTACGAATATCGTATTTCCAGAAAGAGTGAGGCAGACTGTCCACGTGAGGCGTGGTAAATGTCAATTCCCCGTTCTCCACGAAGAAATTGATATCCGCGTAAATAATTTTGTTTTCTTCTTTTATGTTTTTCCGGTCACAGATGTCTTGGTTATTCAAGCGTAGTTCGCAGAGAGTGGGTTGTTCCAGTTTTCCCCGGAACTCGAATCGCTCGTTGACGATAAATCCCTTAAGACGTTCTTTGTTTTCCCCGGGGATAGTTAATTCTATTTCCGTGCTGTCCATTGCCCCGGGAATGGTACCGCGAAGCACGAAATGATCCATGGGTTTCATGTCACAGGCGCTTATGGCGCTTGCCAGTAATAGGAATGATAGGTATCTTTTTTTCATGTTCATCTTATTTTTTATCAGATTGTTTTTCCTTGTTCAAGCGTTTTTTGTACCCGTCGAATATCCACTCCGAGTGGCGTTTGTTCTCGTCATCGGGTAACCCGGGAAGTACTTTTTCCCCTAGGGCGATAAGGCGAGCGTAATCTTCTTTTTCCAATCTATCCCCAAAGCACGACAATATGATGTCATAAGTGGTGAGGTCGTTGCTTGATAAGTTTTCAGCCTTTTTTTCCATGTGGGCAATAACTTGTCGCGTGAGTTTTTTGCCGAGTTTCCCGTAGTTAGCGGGATAAGGTTCTTGGGTTTTCCACAAGATGGTACGGAATCCGAAAGCGTACATTTTCAATTCTTCGGCATTCGCGTGTGGTATTTTTGCTTTCACGATGGCGGCAACCTTTTTGATATCCCGTTGGCTGACGGGCTCTGCCAAGGCTAACATTTTTTCCAGACTTTCTTGTCCCTTGATACGGAAGCCCTTGATTTGTGCTTTCACTTTCTCCACGGGGGCGGCGTCTTCTTTGGCGTACCCGGCGATGTAATCCCGTAATATCTTAGCATGGTGATAGAACAAGAATTTCTCCACGATTTCTTCGCCCGTGTTCTTTCGGATGGCATCGAGGTTCGCCAGTAGGAAGTCGAACATGGGAGAACCGATCACGCAACTTTCGTCCTCGTAAATCGACCAGTATTCTTTCTCGGTCTTTTCCTTGTCCGTGAGGCGTTGCAATAACTCCTTGTACACCTTAGCGGCTTTCTCGTCACTGGCAGCATCCGATAAGGCATTTTTATATGCCAAAAGTTCGGCATTGCTCATCTTGCCTTTCTCGTATTCTTGGTGCATATACAGTAGCGAGGTCTTCTCGTTCAAGCCTTTTTCCACACTCTCGATAAAGGTTTCCAGCTTGTCGCCCCCGACCAATTTGTGTTGTATCGTGCAGTCGGGACGGATGATAACGAAAGTGGGGTAGGCGTGCACGTCGAATTTTTTAGCCAGTTCCACGCCTTCACCTTTCTCCATGTCGTATTTCACGCACACGAAACGGGGATTGAAGTAATCTCCCGCCTCTTTTCGCGGGAACACGTTATTCGCCATGTTCTTGCATGGTCCGCACCACTCGGTGTAGCAGTCCATGAACACGAGTTTATTCTCTTTTTTCGCTGCCTCTAGGGCTTCAGTGAAAGTTAAATCACGGAAGTTCACGCCTTCCTGCGCGAACACCGTGATTTGCACAAACAAGATAGCGATAAACAAATAGATTTTTTTCATACAGGTAATTTTTACAATACGAATTTATTATTGATTATTTTCCAGTAATTGGCGTACGGTTAATTGCAGGGCGTCCGCGTCGTGACTACTGAACACTACCCTTCCTGCCGGGTCAAGAAGCACGAGCCGCGGTATGCTGGTGACATTGTAGTGCTTGAATATGTCGTTGTAGCTTTTCTCGTTCGAGTAAGTTAATTGCGTCCATGGCATATTCTCTTCTTTTAGCGCTTCCTTCCAGTTGGCTTTTTTGTTGTCCATCGAGATGCTGATCACGTTCAATTGCTCTCTGTCATATTGTTCATATAGCTTTTTCACGGAAGGGATAGCTGCCCGACATGGTCCGCACCACGAAGCCCAAAAGTCGATTAGCGTGTAACTCCCCGGTCGCACGTGGTTGGATAATTGTTCCTTTTTGCCTTTCGGGTTTTCCATTTCCAAGTCGGTGTAGCGTATTCCCTTGTATCGTTTCATTGCCAGTTCCATTTTTTTCCGGAACCGAGGTCTGCGTATTGAGTCCTCAACTTGTTCTGCCACACGGGCGAGTTCTTCCAGTTCTTCCCGGGTGCGGGTGAAGTCCTTTTCTATCATTTTCTCTGCGATATAGAATGACACGGGAGAAGTCGGGTGCTGGCGGATGAAATTCATTTGGGCGTTATCTACGATGTTTTCTTTCTCTATTTTTTGCGGGTAAAATTCAGCGTAGATTTTGTCATATAACTCTTTCGGGTACTCGTACTTGTGGTAAAAGTTTAACTTGGAAAGTGTGTCGTCGGCTTGAAAGGCGTCCAACTCTAATGGTAGTAACTCTTCCCTGTAACTATTGAATTCCTTTAGCAGTGCGCTGCCTGTCACTGCGCCGACACGCTCGCTTGCGAAAGGCATAAGCGTACTTACATAACCGATACTGTCGAAATGGGGAACATCAAGAGTCAAACACGAGTTGTCAAGAAAAAACCAAGTCTTTTGATTTTTTACATCACGTTTCTCGGTCACGAGCGGGCGGTTTGAGACTGTTAATTCACAAAAAGTAGGTGAAGCAACTTGCCCGTGTAGTTCGAAACGTCCGTTGCGAACGGTGTCTGTTGCCAACAGTATGGCATTTTTCCCTTCAATATTTCTGAGCGTGACGGTCATCCCGTCCTTTAGCCCGGGAAAGTTACCCCGGATGGAATATTTCTCTTCATGAGAAGTGCAAGCGGCACTCAATAAAAGTGCCCCGATAAAAATGTATAAAAATTTCATTGTGAGTGGTTTTGAATTTATATCATTATGAAATCAAACGTGTTTATTCACGTTTGATTTCATTTGATTCCTAGTAGCGGTTTAGTCTTGTGCATCTCGCACGTAACGTACACTCATGTATTTCGAGAAATTGCCTTCGTAATTCGTGTCATAGCTTTTTGTAGCGTTTCGCTCGATTTGCGAGGTGGTACAAGATACTTTTCGGAAATACACGGTCGGGGCAAGAGTCATGTCATTTTCGGATACCGCTTCCGTGGCAGTCCAAAAATAACCGTGTTCTCTCAAGTGTCGGTGACGTACATCCGCGGGACGACCGTACACTAAAGCGAATCCACCCAATCGTAGCAACATCCCGCTACCTGTCGCGTCTTGTTGGAGCAATGCGCCTTCAACGCTTCCGCGCATTCCGGTTGCTTCAGCCTCTGATTCGGACATACCCATGGCTTGTTCCAGTTTTTTCCAATCGTCATCGGTAGGTAGACGCCAGCCTTCGGGGAGTAATTCTGCATTCTTCAACGCTTCTTCGTAAGTGTACATGTTGCCATAATTATCCCAATCCGTGGCAGCCTGTTCTCTATCGGTATCGACCACATACACGAGGTCTCCCCAATCGTCAACTCTTTTTTGTTCGTAATAGCGTTCTCCGGCCTTGAAATTGCTGGTCATCCAATCCAGTCCCGCGTAACGAACCCACCCGTATTCGTTACCTTCATTGTCTTTAACGGTTCCTTCCGCTTCCGGTTTTATCTCGGGCAGGCGATTATTGTCATCGTCGTTACATCCGATACATACCGAAAGTATCACGACTAATATATATCCAAATATCTTTTTCATATGCTGTTTATTTATTTAAAAAACAAATCCCATGTCACTAATTATTTTTTTAATTAAGCTGTATTTCGTGCGAACGATAGGATAGTCTTTATACTCCTCCATAAATTCTTCCTCCGGAGTATTGAAAATAGCTTTAACGTAAGTATCTCTATCGTCTGAGGCGTAGCTGGGAAACCATCCTCTCGTGCTGACTGAAATGAATCCACACTCGTTGGCAATTTGTTTACAGTATGCGTAATATTCATTGTAAGCTTGTACAGCCTCGTTTTGAAGGTATTCTTCTTCATTTATTTCTCCTGCTTCGTAAGCATCCTTTGCATCATCATAATCATCTTTATAATTATCATAAAAATCATCATAATAATCATAGAAATCCTCGTAGAAATCTACATAATCATACCAATAGTATTCATCGCTGAATGCGTTGAATTCATCAAAAATAGCTTTGTCTAACTTTTCCATTTTATTCGTGACGATGGATTGGAAGATTGTCGTGCAATAATTACTGTACGCTTGTTCATCCTCCGTACCGAGAACCGGTTTCATATTCAGAGCCAGACAACGTTCACCCTCGTAATAATCAATAGTTCTCCATTTTTTCCTGTACCAATCGGAGAGATTATCCACTAACAGGAATGAATAGGGGCGTACCGATTTGCCCAAGTGCGGAAGTATGTAATCTTCAACAAACTTGATGGCTTCCTCTTTTGTCGTTTGTGTATTTATATACTCGAATTGGAAGTCTTTTCCATCATCACTTCTAAGAGAGTAACCTAAATCTATTGTTTCCGTGTACCAGTAAGGCGTGCCGTCCGCGTAAGTGCCTCGTTGTTCGTGGCGAAGAGTATCATTGAAAAGCACGTGAACCCCGTGGTCTTCATAGAATTTGCGTTTTATCACCGATTCCGGGTCTGTCGCGTTTTCCGACACGGAGAAATAATCATCGCGTTCGCCAGTCGGCTCTAGTGAATCTTCCTTGCTGCATGCTCCTAAAAGCAAACTAAAGATAATAAGGTAAAATATTTTGTCCATCTTATATTCCATTAATAGTTAATAGTTTCGTATGGTTCTCGGTCCGGGCGTTCGTTTTTGCCCAGCGTGTTCTGGAATTCGATTACTTCTCGTGGAAGAGCCAACGTGTAAGCCTTGTCGTCTTTCTCCAGTCGATAGTAACGAGCTTGGGAAATCACTTGGGAGTATGTATCCGGGTCCATTTTGAAATCATAATAAATGTGCGTGTGCTCTTTGGACCAACGATATTTGTCGCATACCGTGTAGCGGCGTAAGTCATACCAGCGATGACCTTCCAGACAAAGTTCGCGTTGGCGTTCCAGTCGTATGGAATCGACAAGTGCGTTTCCCGTGGCGTTAAGGGCGGGAGGAGTTTTGTATCGTTTGCTGCGTAGTAATTGAAGTTTCTCGCGTGCGATATCCTCGTCATTGTCCAATGCGGCGGCTTCTGCCAGATTTAAATATGCCTCGGTTGTGCGGAACAAGTAGTTATCTGAGATAGGACATTTGGATGCTGCGTGTTCTTTCATGTCCCACCGAACTTTTTGGAAGATGAAATAATCTCCCTCTTTTTTGATGTAGTGTTTCTTTCTCAAATCATTGTCATTAAAAGCGTTGCACAACTCCTCCGAGATGTAGAACGGACGCTCGTTGTCGTAATGCCGGCGACCTTCGTATCCCATGATGCCGGTTGATAATTGGTGTCCTCCCATGGAAAACAGGATTTCGGGCAACGAGGCATTCAGGAAATTGCCATTTTCGTCGGCAAAACCATTCAAATCGGTTAGGGCATCGTTGCGGTCAAGCACAAGTTGGGCGTATTTCCGGGTATTCGGGTAGTCCTGCATGTAAAGATAAACCCGGCTCATCAGCAAATAGGTAGCCGTTAAATCGGCATGATAAATGGATACTCGTTCCGTTTGTTTCAAGCAGGCTTCTGCTTTTTCCAAATCATCGATGATTTGAGCGTACACCTCGGATAACGTCCCCAAGTGATAATCCTTATCTTCAATATAAGAGGTTAATTTTAACGGGATACCCGGGGTTGAAGCCGCTTTGGATGGTTCGTAAGGAGCGGCGTAGAGATTGGCAAGGGTGAAATAATACAAGGCGCGTAGGAAATACGCTTCGCCTTCGATTCTGATTTTGTCGAGTTCTTCACTTTTATTGCGTGCGGTTACACAATCTAGCTCGTCCAGTATCATGTTGGTCGTGTTGATGTATTTGTAGCTCTTTTCCCAACATTCGTCTTCTGAGCTGATACTTGTTCCCTTGGGATTCATGCCCACTTGGCGTTGCCAAGTGAAGTAACCGAACAATGCTTCCGGGTCAGCAACCTCTAAACGGTTCTCGTTGATAGGTCCTTGTTGCAGTTCGTCCGACATGAAATGGATGAATAGGTTGTAAGGTTGTAGGGCGGAAGAATTATATTCTTCGTAAAATCCCACGGGAAGATAGGCATCTCCCAATAGCAATTCGTTCAAATCGTCGACGGTTTCAACCTTTGCCAAATCTTGAGAATACTCTTCAAGAAAGCTGGAACAAGCCGTTAGAGTGAATAGGAGGAATACTATAAATATATTTTTCATAGCAGGTTGTTTTAAAATGAAACGTTCAAACTAAACGAATAAGTAGGGCGGTCGGACAAGGACACTTCCGTGAATCCTTGTGTAGGGGTTTGCCCTTTTAACTTTTTGGAGCAAATCGTGAATAAATTGGTGCCTGATAACGAAATGGCAAGTCTGCTTAATCTTAATTTGGGCAGAATGCGTTCGCCAAACTCGTACGTGAAACTCAAATTGGAGCATTTCAAGTAGTTACCGCTAACGACACGTGCATCCGAATAGTCGTACATATCCCATAAGTTGTCGGCAAATGTTTGAATATTGTAGAAGTTGACACCTGACCAATGTTCGTTGTAATCGAAGAAATATCCACTGTTGTAGGAGATAATAGCCGGGATATTCGTGTGTTTCTCATCCCCCGGATTTTTCCAACGGTTCAATAATTCGCGATGAAGATTACTTTCCGGTGCTATTTTAAGACGCTCGTTATAGCGGAATGTTCTGAATAGCCGGACTTTTGACCCCAAGCTGTAGGCAAACATCCCGTTCATGCGCAAGTTCTTGTAGCGTAAAGTCGTGCTTAGGCTTCCGGACATATACGGTTCGCGGCGTCCGGAAGCAGTTAATACTTTTTTGAAAGTATCGTATTTGCTTAATCCGTCCAATTCGTGTTGACGGTCTTCGTAGTCATCGAATATCGGACCGCCGTTGACGGGACTTAACCCGATAAATCGGTACGAGTAGAAAGTATTTACGGCTTTGTTTTTCACGACCACGGTCCCGTCGAGGAAATCTTCGTAATCGTAGGTTTGTGAATCCGGGTCGCTTTTCACTTTGTTGAAATCTTTCGAGAACGAGGTCGACAGCAACCAGTTCCAAGTTTTACTCTTGATAGGGTTGAAGGTAACATCGATGCCGTATCCTTTATTTTCAATGTCGCCACCGTTGATGCTATAAGAATCCAATCCGTTTATGGTAGCGATTTTCTTGGTCATGAAGGCATCTTTTGTCCGTTTGTAGTAATATTCCGCCTCGATTTGGATGCGGTTGTCCAGAGCGGCAACCGTAAGACCGAGATTGAGCGATTGCGTTTTTTCCCATTTGAGGTTCGGGTTAGGCACTTGGTTCACCGATGCGGTCATCTCCTTGTAATAAGGGTCGAAAGGATTTTTTTGCATCAATAGCACCGGTGAAACATCCGAAAGCATATTCCCTTGGTACCCGTAAGACATTTTAAAACTCAAGTAGTTGAGCCACACCCGTTTGAAGAAATCGTGTTCCGTGAGATTGTAATTCCCGGATGCCGACCAGATGGGAAGGAATTTGTCATTACTCTTGTCCCCGAATCGGTTTGACCCGTCGGTACGTCCGTTCACGTTTAGGGTAAAATAATTCCGGTAACTGTAAGAAATACTCAAATAGCCCGAAACAATGTTGGACAGGTCATCTTTAATCGAGGGAGTATTATTGGCAGCCCAAGCCGCATAGGCAGGGTAATCTTCTGCGTTGATGTTGTTCACGAACATTTTTCCCCGTTCGGGATAGTATCCTCTGTGAACAGACGAGAAACCGTTATAACGCGTGGAACTCATCTCGAAACCGCCGCTGGCATTGATGTTATGTTGTTCGTCTGCTCCCCAGTATTTATTGGCATTCACCTGCAAACGTGCCGTGTAAGAGTTTTGCCGGGTTTCGTTGTGCTTTAATTCGCCCCCGAAAGGAAGTGTACCTTCGCTCCATGGAGTTTCCCCGTAATTAGCTCTACGAATAGTGGCGACATGCCATGTGTGTTCGCCCCAGTAGCCTTCTATTTCCGTGTTGGAATTCGTGTAAGAGAGAATGGCTTGTGCGTTCAGCCAGTCTGTAAAACGGAATTGTAGGTTTGTGTTGACCGTGATTCCAGAGGCGTTTTGTTTGGAGTAACTGTTTTCGAGTTCGTTCAATATATTGTAATTCCAATATGAGTTACTTGTGCTTTCATATTTTTCGTAGTACGCGTATTCTCCCTCCTCGTCATAGGCGGGGATAGCACGACTGGAATTGTAAGCGTAATCCAGCGGGGCAATTTCATCCTGATTATATTTTTTCTTGCTGATATTCCCTTGTAACTGAACGGAAGCGGTGAACCATTGACTGAATGTGGTTTCAAGATTCAGGGATGCCGTGTAACGTTGGTTATAATTTCCCTTGATGACGTCATTGTCACGGGTGAACCCGATGGACGAGTAATAACGGGTTTTCTCCGAACCGCCCGACATGCTTAACGTGTGTTGGTGCGAGAACGTATCTTCGGTCAACAGGTCGAACCAATCCGTGTTCACCGTTTCCAAGCGTGCCACTTTTTCGGCAAACTGTTTGTCCGTAATTTTTCCTTGATAGAGTTCTGATAATAATCCCTCGTATCCGACCATGTTAGCGTTATAATCGTATTCATAATGTTGCTCGTGAAGTTCCCGTGATACTTGGATTCTTTCCCGGGAGTTCATCAAGTCTATTTTGCGGTCGGAATAACGCGGACGCTGACGGAAGGTAGCTGTCATGTTATAGTTGATAACCGGTTTCCCGATATGACCTTTTTTAGTCGTAACCACGATGACTCCATTGGCAGCTTTTGCCCCGTACAAGGCGGTTGCCGCCGCGTCTTTCAATATATCCAAACGCTCGATGTCCTGCGGGTTTAGTCCCGCGATGGCATTACCGATGCGGTTGATATAGTCCGGGTCATTCAATTCTTCTGCTTGGATTGGCACGGGGTCTTGCACGATGATTCCGTCCACTACCCATAATGGTTCACGATTACCCACCAAAGTCGATGTACCACGGATACGAATTTTTGGAACGACACCCACTTCACCCGAGTTGGTCATCAAAATCATTCCCGGTACCCGACCTTCCAGCATTTGGTCAATGGATGTTGCGGAAGCAATCATGATATTGTCAACGTTTAATGTTTTGACGGCACTCGTGTTTTTTCTCCGGTCCACTCGTTGGTAACCCGTCACCACTACTTCCTCCATCTCTTGCGTGTCTTCTTCCAGTACCACCTTTAACAACTCTTCCCCCTTGTACCGAATCGTTTGCGTCTTCATCCCGATGAAGGACACGAGCAACTCGATATTGTTCGTGTCCTTCGGTTGCACGAGCTCGAACCGTCCCTCGGCGTTGGTCGACACCCCGAGTGTTGTCCCTTTTATCATAACCGTCACGCCCGGTAGCGGTTCTTTATTCTTATCCGTGACGATACCTTTGATTTTTCGTATCTCTTCTTGCTTTTGGATGATAGCCTTGCGGAGCACGATAACGTTCTCGTGAATACTGTATTCCAACCCGCTACCTTTCAGGCATACGTCCAGAATAGACCGTATATCGGCGTCCTTCATGAGAACGGATAGGTTCCCGAGGTGACCGACTTCTTCCACGTTGTAAACGAACGTGTACTCACTCTGTTGTTTAATTGTTTGCATCACGTCACGGATACTCCCGTTCTCGACCTCTACCGTCAGGAGAGCCTCTTGCGCGAGGACTCCCGCCGATAGATTCATGCAAAACAACAACATTAACAATGCGTTTAGCTTCATAATTAGCAACAATTTTTTTAATTTTTCATGCACGGGGGCATGAATAAAACAATCATTTTTCATACTTTTGTTTTATAGGTTTATAATTACGCTCGCTTTGACGGGGGAGCGTATATCATTAAATTTGTGGCAGGTCGTGTTGGTAGCATGACCTGTTTTCTTTTATCTACTTGATGTATATGGTATTGCCCTCCTTTCTGCATTTGACCACCCGGGTTTCCTCTATAAAGTTGAGTACCTTGTCTATATCATCATAGCGGGATACTTCAAGCGTGAACCGGCGTTGTTTGGCATTTTCATTTTCAAAGACCACCCGGAACTCGTACCAGCGGGCGAGAGTTTCCATGATTGAGGCAAGGGGTTCTTCGTCGAAGTAGAACATATCCCGTACCCATGCCGTGACTACTCGCGTGTCTACTTCTTTCACCTCTATTCGCGGGTTATTCCGGCTGGTGATGGCTTGTTGTCCCGGACTGATGACCTGAGTAGTAACCTCGTTGCTTACTTCAACCTTACCGTTGACGAGGGTTGTGGCTACTTCTTTTTCCGAGTCATATGCGTTCACGTTGAATGTCGTGCCCAGCACGGCAATCTCAGTTCCTGCCGCGTGAACGATAAATTGTTTGGATGTATCGCGGGTTACTTCAAGGTAGGCTTCCCCGCTTAACCACACCTCCCGGCTGTCCCCGTTGAACGCTACCGGGTATTTCAAGGTACTTTCCGAGTTCAGCTTCACGATCGTGTTGTCCGCCAGTTTCACGGTGTATTCCCCGTATTTGGGTACAATGATTTTGTGGTAAACGGGAATTTCTTGGAGTGATTCCTGCTCGACAGTCGTGTAATCAATTTCTTTTTGATTCATCTCGAGAGGGATACTTGCAGTTTGTTTGATAGCGGCATGTTCTTCCCGGTCGAGGGTGATGGTGTTGCCATTCTCGAGCACGAGTTGCACCGAGTTCAGCGGGCGTGGCGTCATTATTTCATCGGCTTTATCCCGCGAATAGAAATGCAGAATACCCGTCGTGAGTAATACTGCCGCGCAGCAGGCGACAGCCGTGTAACTTACCCGGCGCCATGTGGCGTATCTTTTCGGGCGTACCCGGTATCTTCGGGTAAAGTCCTGCCACGCTTTCTCGGTGGTTGGCATCCCGTTGTTCCGGGAAGTTCCCGCGTGCAACAGTTTTTCGTAAAGTTGACGGTTTTCCTCGCTTTGTGCCGCCCACGCCGCCAGCCGCCGTTCTTCATCCTCCGGTAGAACCCCCAGTTTGTGCAGGGCAACCAGACGTGCGACTTCGATTCTTTTTATAATTTGTTTTTCCATATTCATTCTTTCTACTCTTTGAATACGGATGAGGTCGAAAAGCGGGTGAGTCGATTTCTAGATTTTTAATAAATATTTCGCGAAGAATAATATAACGTATTCTTTACCAATAATTTCTCGTAGCTTGGAATACATCTCTTTTTTTAGCGATTTGACCGAATTGATGGAAATACCCAACGTGTCGGCTATTTCTTGGTTCCCCAATCCGTCGAGTGCAAGACGGGCTATTTCAAGACTGCGACCGGTCAATTGTGCAACGGCGGCTTGAACGAAACGTATCATTTCTTGGTTCGTGATTTCATCCAGAAAGAAATCATCGGAATATAATTTCTCTTTCAATTCATCGACGTCTTCCGTGTTGAATTTTTCGTGCCTCAGGACATCCATGCAGAGATTCTTAGCCGTGATATAGAGAAAGGCTATGGCATTTTGACGGGAATAAGCATCATCGAGCCGCTCGTACAGTTTGAAAAAGGTTTCTTGAGTCACATCCATGGATTGTTCCCGGTCTTTCAAATAGGTATGACAAAATCCCACCACTGCTTGAAAGTGACTCATGTACAATTCCTTGAATGTGTCTATGCCTTTAATGCCGTTTTCCATGCCTCGTGAGTTGAAAGCACAAATATAATGTTAATATTTTAAAAGTCGAAATATTATCTTCTTTGATATGTGTACTTGGAAAAGGTGTTATTTTATTTGAAGTTTATAAGTATTAAAGCGTAAAATAAAGTAAATAACAGTTATAATATATCTATATTATTTATAGTTGATTTATAGCATCTCCTATTCAACTCCCATTCAACTCCTATTCAACCCCTATTAAAATAGAAAAATAATAGGATTTAATTAAGAAATGAAAAGGTTATTTTACAAATTAAATAAGAAGGAAATAAATAGTATATTTAATTTTTATATAGGAATACATGCTGTTTTCTTGTTTACCAATTCTCGATAACCGCAATCGGGTCATCACTGTTTCTTTCAGAAATTATCACTACTTTTGCATATGTCATCAATAATTTATTGCTAGTTTCTGGAACCATTCTTTAAAGAAGAAAAATAGACCAATGAAAGAAGAAAATAAAATTATACTTTATCAAGACGATAACGAAATAACTCGTGTATCTGTGCGTTTTGCCGATGAAGATGTATGGCTGACACAAAATCAGTTGGCTGAGATTTATAGTACAACTCAACAGAATATTAGCCAGCATGTAGATAATATCTATAAGGATGGGGAGTTGGGGGTGGAGGCAACTCACAAGAAATTCTTGTTAGTTCGCCAAGAAGGTAAGCGTCAAGTCAAAAGAGATATAGATCATTATAATTTGGATATGGTAATTGCTCTAGGTTATCGTGTTCAGTCGCAAGTTGCGACTCGCTTCCGTCGTTGGGCAACGCAGCGACTTCATGAATATATCCAAAAGGGTTTTGCAATGGATGATGAACGATTGAAGCAAGGTGGCAATCTATTGCCCATAAAAGAAAAATACTTATCGGCAAAGGTAACATATCACATAAACAGGCTATAGAAAAGGCAGAAAAAGAGTTCGAGATATATCGTAAACGAGAAATGGAATTGCTTGAAAGTGATTTTGATAGAGAGATAAAGAGGTTGAAAGAAAAAAATGATTTTTTTTCGCGAGTTCTTTGTATCTTCGCACGTTGAATAGATTTGAATGAAAATGGAAAAGAAAGGTTTGATAGTTGCCGTGGACGGGCATTCTTCGACGGGAAAAAGTACTGTTTCCAAGATTTTGGCGGCACGTTTAGGATATACTTATATAGATACGGGTGCGATGTACAGGATCGTGACCTTGAGAGCGATGCGGGACGGGTTGATTAGTGACGGCAAGGTAGACGACGAGGGATTGAAACGAGTACTTCCGTCGATTGTTTTCGGTTTCAAGTATAATGACGAGAAGAAACGTTACGAGTCCTACATGAACGGGGAGTACGTGGAGAAGGCTATTCGGGGACTGGATGTGTCGGATAACGTGAGTCTGGTTGCTTCGTTGCCTTACGTGCGGGAGTTGCTGGTGGAGAAACAGCGGGAAATGGCGAGTGCCGGTGGCGTGATCATGGACGGTCGGGACATCGGTAGCGTGGTGTTTCCGAACGCGGAAGTGAAATTCTTTATGACAGCGAGTCCGGAGGTACGGGCGCGACGTAGGTACGAGGAGTTGAAGGGAAAAGGGGAGCAGGTGACGTACGAGGAAGTGGAAGCGAACGTGCGCAAGCGGGATTATATCGACGAGCACCGGGAAACAGCCCCGTTGGTACGGGTGCCGGATGCCGTGTTGATTGATAATAGCGATATGACGGTGGAGGAGGAAGTAGAAGAAATGATAAAGCTCATTCGTTCACGATATGAAAGTAGAGATTGACGAGAATTCCGGTTTCTGTTTCGGCGTGGTGAACGCTATCGCCAAGGCCGAGGAAGAGTTGCAGCAGGGGGAACTTTATTGCATCGGGGATATCGTTCACAACAATCTGGAGGTGGATCGCTTGAAGGGATTGGGGTTGCGGACAATAGACCACGAGGCGTTTGCCGACTTGCGGGATTGCCGGGTATTGTTTCGGGCGCATGGCGAGCCGCCTAGTTCCTACGCTTTGGCGGAAAAAAATAATATTGAAGTGATAGACGCTTCGTGCCCCGTGGTATTAAATTTGCAGCAGAAAATCAGAGCGGCATACGAACGGGTGAAAGCGAACGGTGGACAGATCGTGATATACGGGAAGCGGGGGCATGCCGAGGTGAACGGGTTGGTAGCGCAGACGAATGGGGAAGCGTTGGTCGTGGAGCGGGAGGAAGATTTGAATGAGATAGATTTTTCACGATTGGTTATCCTGTTCTCGCAGACGACGAAAAGCCTTGACGGGTTCAAGCGGATCGAGGAGTTGGTGAGAGCGAGTGCCTGCGGCGGCGTGGAGGTGAACGACACGATTTGCCGCAAGGTGGCAAACCGAATCCCGCAGTTGAGGGAGTTTGCGGTGCGACACGACGTGGTGCTGTTCGTGAGCGGGGAGAAGAGTTCTAACGGCAAACAGTTGTTTGCCGTGTGTCGGGAAGCGAATCCGAGAACCTATTTCGTGCAAGGTGTAGCTGATTTGAGCGATGAGATGTTCGTGGGGGCGGAAAGCGTGGGAATCAGTGGAGCTACATCGACACCGAGATGGGTGATGGAAGAGATAAAGAATGCGGTGATTTAAGATTTATGATTTACGATTTGTGATTGTAAATTTTAGATTTACGATTTTGGATTGAAGAAGAACAAGTAAGAATATAAATTGATTGATTGTAATTGGCATTTTCAATTTTCAACTTTCAATTTTCAATTGAATGATTATGGGAAAGATTAAAAGAATAGGTGTTTTGACCTCCGGGGGGGATGCTCCGGGGATGAATGCCGCTATTCGGGCGGTGGTGAGAGCGGCGATTTTTAATGGCTGTGAGGCATACGGGATTTATGACGGTTACGAGGGGTTGATCGAGGGAAACATGAAAAGACTGGAATCTCATGACGTGAGTAATATCATACAACGCGGGGGAACGATCTTGAAGACAGCCCGGAGTGCTGAATTCCGCACGGTGGAAGGACGTGCAAAGGCTTACGAGCAGATGAAACAGAACGGGTTGGACGCGTTGGTGGTGATTGGTGGAGATGGTACGTTCTCCGGCGCCCGCTTGTTGTGTCAAGAGCATAACGTGCCTGTCGTGGGGGTTCCCGGTACGATAGACAACGACCTGTACGGTACGGATTACACGATCGGCTACGATACGGCGGTGAATACCGTGGTGGATGCTGTCGATAAAATACGCGACACGGCGAGTTCCCACAACCGCTTGTTCTTTATCGAGGTGATGGGACGAGATGCCGGGTTTATTGCCTTGCGTTCGGCTGTTGCCACGGGTGCGGAAGCGGTGTTGGTGCCGGAGATTGAAACGGACGTGAATGATTTGGACAAGTTTTTGGAACATGATTATAAACCTCATAAGTCGAGTGGTATCGTGATCGTGGCAGAGGGTGACAAGTCGGGAGGAGCCTACACGATCGCGGATAAGATATCCAAGAAGCACCCGGAGTATGACGTGCGGGTGACCGTGTTGGGGCATATTCAACGAGGTGGTTCTCCTTCGGCATTCGACCGCGTGATGGCAAGCACGTTGGGCGTGGCGGCGGTAGATGCTTTGCTGGACGACCAGACCAGTATCATGGTGGGTATCATGAACAAGGACACCGTGCATGTGCCGTTCAACAAGGCAATTAAAAATTCCAAACCGTTGAATCATAATTTATTGGGGTTGACGGAAATCTTATCAATTTAGTGATTTATGATTTTAGATTTAAGATTAAACACCTCCGTCAGCTACGCTGCCAAGTGAGCCCGAGAGCCGGTCTCGAACCAGCTCCCGCTCGGCAAACCGAGAGCAAGCTCTCTTTCTGCCCTCGCTTACTCGCTGGTTTCCTCTATAAACAGAGGAGGAGTTGGTGATTTAAATCATAAATCGTAAATCGTAAATCGTAAATCATAAATTATTTTGCAGTTCGCTGACATCATCATCCCTTTGGGAGTGGAGAATTTTTTTACTTATTCGGTACCGACGGAATTCGAGGGAACGGTAGCGGTAGGAGGGCTTGTTGTCGTTTCGTTCGTGAAGAATAAGCGTTACACGGGGGTTGTTTACGCGTTGCATTCCAACCCGCCCGTGGGATTCGAGGCACGTCCGATAGAGCGGGTGATAGAGGAGGGATTCGCTCTTTCCGCTTCTCATTTGAAGTTTTTGTTGTGGTTGAGCGAATATTATATGGCTCCGCCGGGAGAGGTGACACGGGCGGCGTTGCCTGTTGCCATGCGTTTGGAGAGTTACACGAGTCTTTGTCTTGCCGCGGATTGGCAGGAAGATGGAACGGGAGGGGTAGAGTTGAGTCCGATGGAACGGGAGGTGATCGGGGTATTCCGACAGAACGGGGAAATTTGCATGGCGGAGGTGGAAAAGTTATTGCGACGGAAAGACGTGTACGTGGCGGTGCGTTCGTTGTTGGAGCAAGGGATTATTCAAGTGAAAGAGTCCGTGGATGATTTGTTCAAACCTAAATTGGAACGGTTGGTGCGTTGGGCGAGAGCGTTTTCGGGGGAAGAGTTGGGGGAGATTATGGATTCGTTGAAACGGGCGAAGGCGCAACAGAAAATGTTGTGTGACTGGATTATGTATTGCGACGAGCATCACACGGATTCGTTGCCTAAGGCGGAGTTTACCGGCGTGATCGGTAATTCGACGGCGGCATTGAAGGGATTGTGCGAGAGGGGGGTGCTGGAAGTCGCGACAATAGAGGTAAGCCGTTTGGATAGCACGGGGGAGGAGGTGCAGGAGATGCATGCCTTGTCGGGAGAGCAGGAACGGGCGTTGGAACAAGCGCGGGGGCATTTCAAGGAGAGGGACTGCGTGTTGTTGCAAGGGGTGACTTCCTCGGGAAAGACGGAGGTGTATATACATTTAATAGAGGAAACGATTCGGCAGGGGAAGCAAGTGTTGTATCTTTTGCCGGAGATTGCTTTGACGGTACAGATCGTGAAACGGTTGAGGCGGGTGTTCGGCGACCGGGTGGGGGTATACCATTCGGGAATGACGGACAGTGCCCGTGCCGAGATGTGGCGCAGGCAGAACGGGGAGAATCCTTATCCCGTGGTACTCGGGGTACGTTCTTCTATTTTCCTGCCTTACAGGGATTTGGGATTGGTTATTATCGACGAGGAGCACGAGGCTTCTTACAAGCAGAAAGAACCCGCTCCCCGTTATCATGGCAGGGACGCGGCTATTATGCTCGGCAAGATGAACGGGGCGAAGATATTGCTGGGTTCTGCCACGCCTTCGTTCGAGAGTTACCAGAATGCCATGAGCGGTAAATACGGTTTCGTGGAGCTGACCACCCGTTTCGGGGAGGTCATGATGCCCGAATTGATGTTCGTGGACGTGAAAGAATATCGCCGGAAGAAAATGATGAAAGGGAGTTTTACTCCCGTGTTGTACGAGGAGATGAAGCGGGTGCTGGAGAGGGGTATGCAGGTAATTCTGTTCCAGAATAGGCGGGGGTATTCCACTTTTTTGCAGTGTAACCATTGCGGGGCTATTTTAAAATGCAAGCATTGTGATGTAAGCATGACTTATTATCGTTTCCGGAATACGCTGAATTGCCATTATTGCGGGAGCCTGCGTCCGGTGCCGACTGTTTGCGAGGAGTGCGGTCAGGGACATTACGTGAATCGCACGCCGGGGACGGAGCGAATCGAGGAGGAGGTGAAACAGTATTTCCCGGAGGCACGCGTGGCACGCATGGATTTGGAGGTGATGAGCAACAAGGTGAAATTTCGTGCTTTGATTGAAGAGTTCGAGGCGGGGAATCTGGATATATTGATCGGGACGCAAATGGTTTCGAAGGGGTTGGATTTCGAGCGGGTGAAATTGGTGGGAGTTATGGATGCCGACAGTTTGGTCAGTTTTCCCGATTTCCGAGCCGAGGAACGGGCTTACGATATGTTGATGCAGGTAAGTGGTCGTAGCGGTCGGAAAGGGGAACAAGGAAAAGTGGTTATTCAAGTTGCCGACCGGGAGAACCGGGTGTACCGGTTGGTGGAAAAAGGGAGTTTCCACGGGTTCTATTCTTTCTTGTCACGGGAACGGGAGATGTTTCATTATCCGCCCTTTTCCCGGTTAATCCAGATAGAATTAAGGCACGTGAACGAGTATTCTTTGCGTAATGCCGCGAATGAATTAGCCCGAAAGTTACGGGAACGATTGGAACGTCGGGTATGCGGTCCGGCGGAGCCGGAAGTGGCAAGGGTGCGGAAAATGTACCGTATACAAGTGCTGATCAAGGCGGAGCAGGGACTTTCGTTGTCGAAATTGAAGACTTTTATTCGGCAGAAGTGTGACGAGTTATTGAAAGGGGAGTCCGGCAAGGGATTGAAAGTTTATTTTGACGTGGATCCATTATAATCTGAAGGCAAATAGGCAGATTTCTACTTATTGTTAAGTGAACGGAAGGGAGAATTGAGCTGATTTTTGAAGTTTGATTGTTAATTAATGTGCTAGTAGAACAAGTCAAATGTTAAAAATATAATCGTATATCGGTAATAATCCGTAATTTAAGACGAGATTAGAAATTATTTGGGAAAACCTTAAAATTTGCATTAACATTATTTAGTATCCTTGATTTTAACATTTGCCGGAATAATACCTATTTTTGGAAAAACAGAAACGAGGGAAGAGAAGTAAAAAAAACTCTTTTCCGTGAAGTTTGAAACCGAGGTGATAATTTTGACGTTAAAATGTAGTATTAATAAATCAAATATAAAAATCAATGATATGAATACGGTTGATATCAAAGCATTGAACGAGCGCATACAACAAGAGAGTTCTTTTGTCGATATGATTACGATGGAGATGAACAAGGTGATTGTAGGACAGAAACATCTTGTGGAGGGACTTATGATCGGTATGCTTTCTAACGGGCATATTTTGTTGGAAGGTGTTCCGGGGTTGGCGAAAACCTTGGCGATTAATACCCTTGCCAATATTATTAACGCTAAATTCAGTCGAATCCAGTTTACCCCGGACTTGCTGCCTGCCGACGTGGTGGGTACGATGATTTACTCCCAGAAGAAAGAGGAGTTCGTGGTGAAGAAAGGTCCGATTTTCGCTAACTTTATTCTGGCGGATGAGATTAACCGTGCCCCGGCAAAAGTGCAATCCGCTTTGTTGGAAGCGATGCAGGAGCGTCAGGTGACGATAGGCGATATGACTTATAAACTGGATGAGCCTTTCTTGGTAATGGCAACACAGAACCCGATAGAGCAAGAGGGTACTTATCCGCTGCCGGAAGCTCAAGTTGACCGTTTCATGTTGAAAGTGGTGATTGATTACCCGAAGAAAGACGAAGAGAAACTGATCGTTCGGCAGAATCTGGAAAAGACGTTCCCGGTAGCCAATACCATTTTGCAACCGGAGGATATTTTGCGTGCCCGTGAGGTCGTGAAAGAAGTTTATCTGGACGAGAAGATCGAGAAATATATCGTGGATATCGTGTTCGCTACCCGTTACCCGCAAGAACACGGTTTGGAGAAATTTGTTTCCATGATCGCTTACGGTGCTTCACCTCGTGCAAGTATCAGTTTGGCGAAAGCGGCTCAAGCTTACGCGTTTATCAAACGCCGCGGGTACGTGATTCCGGAGGATGTTCGTGCCGTTTGTCACGACGTGTTGCGCCACCGTATCGGGTTGAGTTACGAGGCAGAAGCCAACAGCCTGACCAGCGAGGACATTATCAGCGAGATTTTGAACACGGTTGAAGTACCTTAGAAATTGAAAATTGAAAATTGAAAATTGAAAATGACATGTTTTCAATCTGAGATTTTCAATTTGATGGCGAGAGAGTTTAGAATTGAGTTAGAATTTAGAGTGAAAAAGCGTTAGTCTTGTGCGGTTGGAATCTAAAATCTAAAATCTATAAATCTAAAATTATTAAGGTGGAGACTTCAGATTTATTAAAACGTGTTAGGCAGATCGAGATAAAGACGCGGGGGTTGTCAAGCAATATCTTTGCCGGCGAGTACCACACGGCTTTCAAGGGACGGGGTATGACCTTCAGCGAGGTGCGGGCGTACCAGTACGGGGATGATATCCGCAGTATAGACTGGAACGTGACCGCCCGTTACAATCATCCTTACGTGAAGATATTCGAGGAGGAGCGCGAATTGACGGTGATGTTGCTGATTGACGTGAGTGCCTCGCGTAATTTCGGAACGGTTTCGAAATTGAAGAAGAACCAGATCACGGAGATCGCTGCCGTGTTGGCATTCTCGGCTATCCAGAATAATGATAAGATCGGGGTAATCTTTTTCTCGGATCAGATAGAGAAGTTTATCCCGCCCAAAAAAGGACGTACGCATATCCTGCATATTATCCGCGAACTGGTGGATTTCTACCCGGAACGCAAGCAGACTAATATTGCGATGGCTTTGCAATACTTGACGAACGCAATCAAAAAGCGTTGTACTTGTTTTCTGATTTCCGATTTTATGGATGAACATGATTTTGAACATCCTTTGATTATCGCGAACAAAAAGCATGATGTCGTGGCTTTGCAATTGTATGATCGTCGGGAAAAGGTGTTGCCGCCGGTGGGGTTAATGTACTTGACGGATGCCGAAACGGGAGAGAGCGTGTGGGTGGATACTTCCGACAAGAAGGTTCGTGATCAATTCGAGGCGTACGCTTTGGAACGGGATAAAGAACTGGACAGGATATTCAAACATTCCGGGGTGGATATGGCATCTATCAGCGCGGATGAAGATTACGTGAGATCATTGATAGCATTGTTCAAGAGAAGAGGGGCTGGGTATTAATTGAAACTGAAAATGGAGAATTGAAAATGAAAAATAGGGTTGTTCTATTCGTAATATTGCTACTGTACGGTATCGGGGGATTGAAAGCTCAAAGCCGGGAATACGCGGCGGAGCTTGATACCAATTATATCATGATCGGTGACCAGATCAATTTCAGAATGAAGGTAAAGGCTGAACCGGGATTGAAGATCGTGTTTCCTCAATTGAAAGACACTCTGGCAAAAGGTGTGGAAATTATTTCCGGACCTGTTCGGGATTCTATCAAAGAGAAAGACGGACGGATACTCGTGCAGGAAAGTTACGTGATCACGTCTTTCGATTCGGGAGTGTTCATGATTCCGCCTATGCCTATCGAGATACAGCAGGAAAGTTATAACAACACGCTACGAACCGACCCGTTGGAGTTGATAGTGAATACTTTCGTGGTCGATCCGCAGAAAGGGAATTTCGATATCGTGATGCCTTTGGCTGCCCCGTGGACGTTCGCGGAGATACTGCCTTATTTATTATGGACTCTATTGGGTGTCGTGGTAATCCTGTTGATAATTTGGATTATCAAGGTGCGGAAATCACGCAAGTCACTCTTCGGGCACGAGAAACCGGCTATACCGCCTTACGTGCTTGCCATGAAGGCTTTGGAAGAGATCAAGAAGGAGAAGTTATGGCAAAGTGGTAAGACAAAAGAATATTACACGCAGTTGACTGATACGATTCGGAACTATTTGGACGGTGAGTTGGGTATTTCGGCGATGGAGCAAACTTCTTTCGAGACTTTACAGTCTTTGGAGAAGTGCGAAAAGGTGAATGCCAAACAGCGGGATAAGTTGGCGGATATGTTCGAAACTGCCGATTACGTGAAGTTCGCCAAGGCGGAACCGTTACAGGACGAGAACGTGCGTAACTTGGATATCGCTTATGATTTCGTGCAGGAAACGAATGACACGATCCGGGAAGAGAAAGAAAAAGAACGTCTGGAACGAGAGTTGAAAGAGCAACAGGAGAGAGAGGCGGCGGAAAAAGCAGCGGCGGAAGCGGCAAAGAGTGAAGAGGAGAAAAAGAATTAATTTACGATTTATGATTTTTGATTTATGATTCTCAGAATCTAAAATCAAGAAATCTAAAATTTAAAATAGAGAATATGTTTGGATATGAATTTGCAAACCCCGAATACTTTTGGTTATTGTTGGTACTGGTGCCAATGATTATCTGGTATATTTTTAAGGAGAAGCAGTCGCATGCCGATATGAAATTTTCTTCTATTCGGGTGTTCAAGCTGATGAAACGGGGAAACCGGATTTGGTTGCGTCACCTGTTGTTTGTGGCTCGGGTGTTCGCTATCGTTTTTCTGGTATTTGCTTTAGCTAGACCACAGTCCAGTTCGAGTTGGCAAACGTATAATAGTGAAGGTATAGATATCATGTTGGCATTGGATATTTCCGGTAGTATGTTGGCTCGGGACTTTACTCCCGACCGATTGGAAGCCGCGAAAGAAGTTGCCACGAAGTTCATACTGGAACGTCCCCAAGACCGGATCGGGTTGGTGGTATTCAGTGGAGAGAGTTTCACGCAGAGTCCCTTGACGACGGATCATGCGGTGTTGGTCAACGTGATGAAAGATATTGAAAGCGGGATGATCGAGGACGGAACGGCTATCGGTCTGGGATTGGCAAATGCCGTGAATCGTTTGAAAGACAGCAAAGCGAAATCCAAGGTGGTTATTCTTTTGACCGACGGTATCAATAACCGGGGGGCTATTGCACCGATGACGGCGGCGGAATTGGCGAAGACCTTCGGAATCCGGGTGTACACGATAGGTGTCGGTTCGCTGGGAGAGGCTCCTTATCCCGTGCAAACTCCTTTCGGCGTGCAGTTACAACGGATGCCGGTGGAGATTGACGAAGATATTTTGACTCAGATAGCCGATATGACTGGAGGTAAGTATTTCCGTGCCACGGATAACAAGAAACTGGAGCAGATATATAAGGAAATAGATCAATTGGAGAAAAGCAAAGTGGAGGTGAAGCATTTCAGTCGCAAGAACGAACACTTCTTCTATTTTGCCTTGATCGGAGCTTTATTGCTGATACTGGAAGCGTTAGGCAGATACACGTTATTGAGGAAAATTCCTTGATTTTAAATTTTAGATTTTAGATTTTAAATTTGGAAATGCAGGTTTAATCTAAGGTCTGAAAGTGAAAATGAAAATATAGAGATTGGAGAGGGACATGGAAAGTCATCAATCTAAAATCTAAAATTATTAAATCTAAAATTGAAAGGGTTATGTTTAGGTTTGCACATCCTGATTTATTATACTTACTGTTAGTAATTCCTTTGCTGATCGTGTTTTACGTGGTGGCTAGGATACGCAAGAAAAAGGCGATAGCGGAATTTGGGAATCCGGAATTGTTGGCAACGTTGATGCCTCTGCAATCGCCCAAGCGGGCGACGTGGAAATTCGTGATGGTATTGTTCGCGTTGTTCTTTGTTATTCTTGGAGTTGCCGCACCCCAATTCGGTTCCAAGTTACAACAAGTAAAGAAAGAAGGTGTCGAATTGATTATCGCGTTGGATGTGTCCAATTCCATGCTGGCACAGGATATAAAGCCCAGCCGGTTGGATGCGGCTAAACAGGCTATTTCCCGTATGGTGGAGAAATTGAGCGACGATAAGGTCGGGTTGATCGTGTTCGCCGGGGATGCATACGTGCAATTGCCAATCACGACGGATTATTCTTCTGCTAAATTATTCTTGTCGGGTATCAATACGGATATCGTTCCGGTTCAAGGAACGGCGATCGGGACAGCGATAGAGCTGGCAGCCAAGTCATTTACCCCGGATACGGAAGCGTCGAAAGCCATTATCGTGATCACGGACGGGGAAAATCACGAGGATGATGCTGTCGCGGCGGCAAAGGCGGCCCGGGAGAAAGGGATTTACGTCCACACGATCGGGATGGGATTGGCGCAAGGTGCTCCGGTTCCCGAAAAGGGTAACCCCGGTCAGTACATGAGAGACGGGAGCGGCAATCCGGTGATCTCCAAGTTGGATGAAGATATGTTGAAAGCGATAGCCAAAGCGGGAGAAGGTATTTTCGTCCGTGCAAGTAATTCTAACGTGGGATTGAACACGTTGCTGGACGAGATAAACCGGATGGATAAGACTTTGCTGGAAGAACGGGTTTTTGCAGATTACGCCGATAAGTACCAGTATTTTTTGATTATGGCTTTGATTTTCGTGTTATTGGATTTCATGATATTGGGACGCAAGAACAAAAACTTCTTGAAAATTAATATCTTCGGTACGGAAGAAAAGCGTGTTGAAAGTAAACATTAAAATGAGCGTGTTATGATGAAAGTTTTAATGACAATGATATTCGCGGTGCTGGTAAGTTTGCCGGTATGGGCGCAACAGGAACGAAAATTTATTCGCGGAGGAAATGATTTGTTTAAAGATCAGGATTTCGAGAAAGCGGAGGTGGAATATCGTAAGGCGTTGGACATGGAGGTGAAGTCTTACGAGGGAGCCTTTAATCTGGGAGATGCTTTGTACAAGCAAAAGAAATATGACGAAGCCTTGCAGCAATTCCAATCTTTGGCTCAAAACGAAAAGAACAAGGAAAAACTGGGCGAGTTGTACCACAATATCGGAAATACCCTTTTGTCCATGAATAAGTTGGACGAGAGTATCGAGGCTTACAAGCAATCGCTGAGGAATCGTCCTAATTCTCAAGAAACCAAATATAATCTGGAATTTGCCCGCAAGATGAAGCAGGAACAAGAAAACCAAGACCAGAACAAGGATCAAAACAAGGATCAGAATAAAGACCAGAACCAAGACCAAAATAAGGATCAGAATCAAGATCAACAAAACAAGGATCAACAGGATCAAAATAAAGATCAACAGGATAAAGATCAAAACAAAGATCAGCAAGACCAGAATAAGGATCAACAAAATAAAGACCAGCAAAACAAAGATCAGCAGGATAAGAAGGAGCAGCAACAACAGCAGCAGCAACCTAAAATATCCAAAGAGGATGCCGAGCGTTTGCTGGAGGCTTTAGGGGAAGACGAGAAGAAGACGCAGGAAAAAGTACAAAAAGATAAAGCTCAGGCACAGAAAGCGAAAAAGATGAAGATTGAAAAGAATTGGTAACTTCGCAGTACGTGTCAAAGGGTATAACAGAATAAAAAGAATAAACAAAGATGAGGTCATTAATTATAGCATTATTGTTATGTGTTATAGGGGGGACAAAGGTATTTGCCCAAAAGACGACATTCGAGGTTTCGGCACCTTCCGTGGTGGAAGTCGGGGAGCAATTCAGACTTTCCTACACGTTGAACAAGCAAGGTGAGAATTTGCAGGTTCCGACGTTAAAAGGATTCGATCTGCTGGCAGGTCCCTCGTTAAGTACTTCGATGAGTTTCTCCAATATAAACGGTAAAATGGAGCAAAGCTCACAGTTTACTTACACGTACGTGTTGGAGGCACGAGAGGAGGGTGAATACACGATAGAGCCCGCGACAATCACCATTGACGGGAAGGAACATAAATCAGAGGCTATAAAAATTAAGGTGATCAAAGGCTCCGGGAACACTCAAGGAAACACGAATGGCGGAAACCGGGGAACCACTCAACAGCGGGAAGAGCGGGGGAGTGCTTCAATAAAGAAAGATGATTTGTTTTTGAAGGTAGAGGTATCCCGTAAGTCTTTGTACGTGGGCGAGAGCTTGGAATTGACATTGAAAGTGTATTCCCGTGTGAATTTGGCGGATTTGCAATGGAAGAAGATTCCCGCTTTTGACGGATTCATGACCGAGGAGAAAAAGATACAACAGATCAGGTTGAACCGGGAAGAGTATAATGGTAAGATTTACGATCAGGCGGGAGTATTACAGCAATTGATTCTGTTCCCGCAACACGCCGGAACTTTGACGATCGACCCGTATGAGATTGTTTGTTTGATTCGGCAGCGTACCACGGGGCGCTCCGGTAGTATATTTGACGATTTCTTCGGAGGATACCGGGATGTGCGGGTACTCTGCGAGAGTGATCCGGTAAATATTACCGTGAAGAGTTTGCCGGAAACCGGGAAGCCTCTGGGCTTTAGCGGTATGGTCGGGACTCTTTCCATGAACACGTCGATATCTACCGATACATTGCGGGCAAATGACGCGTTGACTTATAAAGTGGTTTTGCGGGGGAACGGGAATATGAAATTATTGAATGCGCCCAAGATTAATTTCCCGCATGACTTTGACGTGTATGATCCGAAGATCACGAAAGATGTTACCGGGACTTCCGGGACGGTTACTTACGAGTACATCGTGATACCCCGTTACGCGGGTGAATACAAGATTCCTGCCGTGCAATATTCTTATTTCGATCCGAAGTCGAGTACCTACAAGATGTTGAAAGGGGATGAATACACGATTCGTGTGGCGAAAGGGAATGAGGCAAGTTCCAATGCGGGAGAAGCGGCATTACAGTCATTCAAGAAAGAAGATGTACGTGTGTTGGGACAGGATATCCGTTATATCAAGTCCGGTAAGAGTGACTTGCGTCCGAAAGGGATACAGTATTTCGCGACGATGTCCTATTGGTTGAGTTTTATCATACCTTTCGTGTTGTTTGTGATCGGAATGATACTGAACCGTCGCCGGATTAAAGCGAATGCCGATTTGGTACGCGTGAAGAGTAAGACGGCAAACAAAATGGCTCAGAAGCGTTTGAGAGCTGCCGCGGTTGCCATGAGAGCGGGTAATTCCGAACTATTCTATCAAGAAGTTTTGAACGCGATGTGGGGATACGTCAGCTATAAACTGAATATAGCGGCTTCCGAATTGAACCGGGATAATATTAACGATCATTTGACTCGTCGAGGAGCGGATGCGGCTTTGATACAGGGATTTATAGATGTACTTGATCATTGTGAATATGCCCGTTACGCTCCCGGGGCGAACCAAGGGGAGGAAATGGATAAGGTATACAAGGATAGTATATCCATTATCACGAAGTTGGATAAAGCGATTTAGGCAATTGAAAATGTACAATTGAAAATTGAAAATGATGAAGAAGGTATATATAATTTTGGTTTTGCTGTTATCCGGTATTGTTGCGTTTGCCACTGATACCAAGGCTTTGGAAGATGAGGCGACAAAGATGTATCAAGAAGGGAATTACCAGAAAGCGATAGATTTGTATAACGAGATTCTGGCTGATGACATGGAGTCGGCTTCCGTGTATTATAACTTGGGAAACTGTTATTACAAGTTGGGGGAGATCGCTTTGTCCATTTTGAATTACGAACGGGCTTTATTGCTCAACCCCGGGGATAAAGACGCCAAGTATAATCTAAAACTGGCGCAACAGGCCACGGTGGATAATATCAAGGTTCTGCCGGAATTGTTTCTTGTACGTTGGTATAATGCGTTCGTGACCGCTTTCACGGCTGATCTGTGGGCTTATATTTCCGTGGCTCTTTTTATCGGTTTTCTGATCATGGCGGCATTGTTCTTCTACGCGACATCCGTCTCTTTAAAGAAGAGTTGGTTTACCGTGGGAGTGATCCTGCTGCTCATGTCGATCATAACGATATTTTTTGCCTCGAAACAATATCATCGTATGACCAACAGGGATAGCGGTATAATCATGACTCCCAGCGTGGTGGTTCGCGGTGCTCCCGACAGTAGCGGAACGGAATTGTTTGTCGTCCACGAGGGATTGAAAGTACAGGTCCTCGGTTCTTTGGGCGAATGGTACAACGTGCGTCTGGCCGACGGAAACGAGGGATGGGTTACTAAAGCCGATTTGGAAAAGATATAGAGATAACTACTCGTAGAAAATGATTTCAGCAAAAGGATTGTTCAAAATAAATGAACAATCCTTTTGTTTTTTAGCTGACGAGCCACGATTTGAATTCGGAAGCTTTGTTTTTGCTGATGTATATGCGTTCGGGGACTTCAGTGTCGAGGGTGACGAGTAGACGGTTGTCGAACCAGATGGTGATGTTCGTGACGCTGTCTTTTGCCACGATGAATTGTTTATTTGCCCGGGTGAAACGTGCCGGGTCAAGAGTGGTGATGATCTGTTCCAGTGTTTTGGAATAAGGGTATTTGTTTCCGTCTTTCAAATAGATGCAGGTGTTTTTGTCTGTCGTGTAGAAGCAGGCGACGTCACGCAGGTTGACGGGGAGTAGCTTGTCCTTGTGTGGAATTAATAATCGATCTTGGTATTTCGGGGATACAGTGAGTTGGGTTAGTTGTGCGAGGTATTGCACGATGTCTTGGCGGGTGAGTTTACTGTATTTGTCGAGAGCATGGCGGATGTCTTCGACTTTTACCGGTTTCAACAGGTAGTCGATGCTGTTTACGCGGAAAGCCTCGATGGCGTACTGGTCGTAGGCAGTGGTGAAAACAATCGGGGTTTCCACGGTGATTTTGTCGAAGATGGCGAATGCAGAGCCGTCGGAGAGGTGGATGTCCATGAAGATCAGGTCGGGTGACGGGTTGGATTGCAGCCAGTGGACAGTTTGCGTGACACTTTCCGTGTTACCGGCGATCCGGATACCGGGGTTTACACTCGTGATGATGTCGGCGAGGTTCTCGTAAGCGGCGGTTTCGTCTTCTACAATCAATACTCTCATGGCAATGTCATTTTAATGGGAGGCAGACACGGAATGTCTCGTTATCTTGTTCTACCCGGATATGTTGATTCATTAATAATTCAAAGCGTTTTCTAAGATTATTGAGTCCCGTTCCGTTCGTGTCGGGCGGGGTTAATTTCGGGTACACGGGATTGGTGATAACCAGTTCCCCGTTTTCGGTAAGACGGATGGAGATCGTCATTTTGTACTCGCTGTCGATGCGGTTGTGCACGATAACGTTTTCCACTATCGGGAGCAGGGAGAGTACCGGTAGTACCAGCGTGTCTTTCTGTCGTTCATCCACGTCGATGGAGAATACCAGTTTGTTGGCGAAACGTACTTCCATGACATACCGGAAGGATTGTATGAATTCGAGTTCCTCGCGCAGGGAAACGAGTCCCTTGTGATCGCTTTGCAGGATATAGCGGAAGATGTCCGACAATTGATTGACGTAGGTCAATGTTTTTTCATCATCTTTTTTGCGGATGAGGGAGGATATGCCGTTCAACGAGTTGAAGAAGAAGTGCGGGTTGATCTGGTTCGCGAGGGCGTCACAGCGGCTTTGCAGGTTCTCGAAGCGCAAGCGCTCGATTTCGTTCTCTTTTTCACGCTGTTTAGAGTAGAGCATGGAGATATATCCGACCACGGTACACAGGACACAGGTCACGGAGAACTGGGAGATCAGCGTGCTACCCCGGAAGTCCGTGCGGATGCCGAAACGGGATACCGTGTACGAGATTCCCAAAAAGACGAGGTAAACAGCCAGCGTGACGAGAAAGGTACGTCCCAAACGCTGACGGAATGCTGCCGTGGGTAACGTTCGTAGGTTGTAGCGTATCAACCAAGCTATCAACCCCCAGAAGAATAATAAACGGTAAATGAAGTAGGTGAAATACAGCGGGTAACTCTCGACCGACATCATGTTGATTTCCCACGGGAGGCAGGAGAGGTTGGGATATATGATGAAAATCGCACTGATCAGACTGATTAGCGGCAGTTTTCGGGATATGTAGAGGTCAAAAGCATCCATAGTCGTATTTTTTGTCGTTACAAAGAAAAAGAAAATAATTGAACCTTGCTCTTTCGGGAGAAGTAAAACGAAAAAAGAGGGAGGGAAAGCGAACTAATTGTTGTTTCTGAAATACTCGATCATTTCGCTCGTGAGGCTGATGTCCGATTCGTTGGCGGGGATTTCCCGGCGGGGGAACCATTCAGCGACGGCGAGTTCGTCTTTGTCTAGGGTGATGTGGTCATTTCCCTCGACTTCTGCGAAGAAGCCCATGAGTAGGGTGTCGGAGAATGCCCAAGGTTGACTTTTGTAGTATTTGAGGTTTTTGACGTGCAGGCCGACTTCTTCCATGACTTCCCGGCGTACGGTATCTTCCACGGATTCGCCTATTTCGGTGAATCCGGCGAGGAGGGCGTATCTCGTGTATTCGCGGTTGGCGTATTTGGATAACAGTATTTTGTCGCCGTTCGTGACGGCAACGATCACGGCGGGCATGATCTTGGGGTATTCCATGTTCCCGCATTTTTCACAATGCATCATGCGTTCTTTGTCGTGGGCAGACATTTTTGCCCCGCAATGACTGCAAAAACGATGGTTGTCGTACCACTTGTGCAAGCTGTAAGCGGTGATTCCGGCGAAAGCGGAATGACGGGGAAAGGCTTTTCTGAACACGGAGATATCGACTAAACGGAACTCGCCTTGTTCCTCGGCAGGTCGGTCTATCCAATAGAATCGGTCATCATCTATGGAGAACAGGTAGGTGGCGGATTGGAAAAGTGTGTCCGTGTCACCTCTCAACTCGCTGAAGCGGGGGAAACGTATGGCACCGTTTTGCTCGTGCAGGAGAACTTTACGGTTATTGAAACAGAGGGCGAAGTCTGTTGTTTCCGGTTTGCGATTGGAATAGGCGTTCGAGAATGTATGTGGTGCGATGTCCTGTATCATGGTGTTATACGCTGAGTTTTGAATAACTATTTATAGGGGACAAAGGTAGGATAAAAAGAGAGGATGTCAAAAGTACAACAGACTTTTGACATCCTCTCTTTTTATGCGATTTTAAACTACTTTACAATATCGTAGTCGATGCCTTCGACGTAGTAAATGACGTAGGCGTCTTTATTGTTTTTCTTCATCCATTCGCGCATTTTGAGGATGCTGTTTTTCTCGGAATCGCAGTGAGCCTCATCTTTTTCACCTTTGGCTTCTTCTTCTTTCAGTTCTTTTTCCCATTTGTCGATGTATTCTTTCGAGAAGCGTTGTTCTTTAAGAACACCGGTTACCGCGATCTCGGAATTGACTAATTCCCGGTTGAAGGATTTGATGTTACCACCGACTTCTACGCGGATCGTGGTTTCGTCCGTGGGGTCGGAGATGAAGCAACGGCGTCCGGAGTGGGAGCAGGTGTGCTTCACGGGGCCTTGGAAGACAATGGTGTCATTGACACGTTGGTCAGCCACGGCGAGGAGATCATTGACTTTTAATGCTTTCTCGGTGATGCTCGTGGTTTGCTTTTGTGCATCGGCTTGGGTGTTCTTGGGTTTGCTTTTGCATGAAACGATAGAACAAGCGGCGATGCCGGTAGCGATGATTATAAGTGTTGATTTCTTCATGATGATATAATTTAGTTTTTAATTCTTGCTATAAGGCAAACGGTGATAAAACCCGCTACGCCCGTGAACAGGGAGATGGCGGCTGCCGTGTATTTCGCGTAAGGTTTTTGACGGCGGTAGAGGGCGAGTGTTATGATCGCCAGCAAAGCGCCGAGTCCTAGGGCTGTGAAATGGTAAGCCGATACGCGGGGATAGATGTAGCTGTTGGAGCTGTCGCCGAACCCCACGGTAAAGGGAAAGAGGTAAGGAGATACCTTGTCCCACGTCGAGGGAGTGGCGGGGCGATAGAGGTCTGCCACTTGCTTCATCGTGCCGTTTTCCAAGGCATAGGTGTATTCGCCCGAGGGTGATTCCTTGACAACTGTCCAATAGAACATATTTGCCATGACGGATATGCGGTCGATGTCCGGGTTGATGCCTTCCAGTACCTTCACGAGGCGGTAACCGTCGGTGGAGAGATAATAGAGGGTGCCGTCCGTGTCGTACAGGAAGCCGTAGAGGCTCCGGTTTTCCATTTCCTTGGGGAACATGGCGAGCGTTTTGATGCTTGTTCCGACTTTCGTGTCCTTGACGAAAGGTTTGCCGTTTGTCATCTTCACGTGGAAGAGGTTATTGCGGTTGTCGAGTACGAAATAACCTTCGTCGTATGATTTCATACTGGAGGGGATGCCCGCCACCCATTGTGCGGGTGCAGAGAATCCGGCTGCATCGAGGGCTTGCTGGAAGCGGGCGGATTTCTCTTCGTTCACCCGGTTCGTTTCCATGTTGATAAATTCGATACGCTCTTTCAGACGGAACATGTCGTCGGGGTTTTCGAGGTCTACTTTCCCGGAACATGACTCGAACATGGGGTATAGTTCGATCACGGGTGTGTTTTTGTCCTTGGGCTTGTACCAGAAGAAAAAGTTATTGCGCGCGATCGCCTGTAAATCCACGGGAACTCCTTGAATGGAGTCGGGCAAGGCGTTTTCCATTGCCAATTGCCGGTAATAGAACATGGGGAGTACCCGGTTGAATTCAGCGTCCGTGTACGAGTTGCCGTCGAGGTCCTTGCCCATGAGGCGTTCGTCAGCGGGATCGATGTAACAGAATTGGTTAATCACGGAACTGTAATACGTGAACGGGTAACGGACAGAGGAGTCCGTGGTGAGTTGCACGAGTGACGGGATGATCCATGATAAAAGGAATATGGAAAGCCCGATATATAGTATCTTTATTTTCATGTTTTCTTGATGTTTGATCGTTATTGCATACCCTGTTTGAATCGGCGGATGGATATCTTCGGAAACAGGAACAGGATTATGATTGCCCCGCACAGGTAGGGAAGCATGGGGGTGAACGCTCCCGGTACGCCTTCCGTGATGAAGAGCGAGAGGAGGAGCAGGGCGATAATCGCATTGCAGATGCGCTGTAACCACGTGGGTTCGAGTATAATCCAAGCGGTGAGCAGGTAGGCTGCCAGACCTGCCAGCATGTGTGGGAGTGTGGTAGAGAACCATGCCCCGATGACTTCACGGGGGAAGTTGAGGGATAGTCCCCAGAGAAAACAACCGTAGCAGACGGCGAAGGCGAGGAGTAACGCTGTAAACCCGTACGCCAGCATCAAGAAGATGATACGGTTTTCGCCCAAGGGGAGATGCAAGGTCAGTTTGAAGCGTTTCTTTACCATTTCCGGTATGAATTGCGCTATGCCGAGGATGATGCCCGCCAGCAGGGGAAACATTTTCAATTGATCGAGAAGTACAACGTTCTTCTGGATAAATACTTCCCAGAGGTGGGGTATACCCACGTTGCGGGAGGCGCTGGATATACGCAGGGCGATGTATGCCATGCCCAACGCGAATACCGCGAAGATGAGCAGGAGTATCCAGCGGGTTTTGATCCACTCTTTAAAAAGTAGTGCTTTATTCATGATCTTGATGTCGTTTTAGTGATTAATATTTCCCGGTCAACCCGATGAACGCGTCTTCTAGGGTTAGTTCTTCCATCTGCAAGCCGGGGAGTTCCGTTCCTCGCGGGACGAGTATTTCCCGGACTTTGTCGGCGGGTTCGAAAGAATAAGTTGTCCATAAGCCGTTGACTTTCTCCGTGTTCCACAGGGCGTCGTGTTTCGCAGGGGATTGCCCGTCGGGAAGCGAGAAACGGAAACGGTGGAAGTTATCCATGATTTCGCGTGTCGGTTTGTGTATCAACAAGCGTCCGTAGTCGAGGATGATACAGTCGTCGATCAGGAGTTCCATGTCTTGAATGATATGCGACGTGAGGAAGATGGTCTTGTCGCCTTTTGCGGCGAAGTCTTTGAGGTATTCGACAAAGAGGCGGCGATAACCGGGATCGAGTCCCATGGAGAAGTCATCGAGGATGAGCAGTTCCGGGTCTTGGGCGAAAAGAAGTCCCAGTGCCACTTGCGAACGCTGACCGCATGACATGTGGTTGATCTTCTGGTGAGGAACCACGTTCAGTTTCTCCATGAGTTCGTAGAATGCCTCTTTTTTCCAGTTGGGAAAGAAGGCGCTGTAATATTTTTCAATCTGTTCTATCGTGAAATAAGAATGTTGGACGTGTCCTTCCAGCAATAACCCGATTTTAGCTTTAGTGGCGGGAGTGAGGTGGTTCATGTTTTCCCCGAGGAGAAAACACTCTCCCGACCGGGGTTGTAGGTAACCGTTGAGGATGTTGATGATCGTGGTTTTCCCGGTACCGTTTTTCCCGAGTAATCCCAACACCTTTCCTTTCTCGACGTCGAAACTCAAGTTCTCGTAAATGAGTTTCTCGCCGTAGTAGTGGGTGATGTTTTTACATTCAATGACTTTTTCCATGTAGTTGTTGTTGTTTAAAACGTGAAGCCGCAATGTGCCTGTAAGGTTTCCCGTTGAAGGTCGCCCTTGAAGGCATCATGCCGCCAGTTGATTTTGATAAAAATGCCTTTGTCCCCGCGGGAAAGCGTGTAATCCCAGCGAAGTGAAATATCGGAAGCCCAGCTGTCGGTTGAGAGGTTCGCGTATACCGTGTTTACCGGTTCCAGCAGGCGTCGCGTGGTTTCGTCTATATCTGTTAATTGTAATTCCGCGTCCGTGTTGTAGCGGTATTCACCTTCCGCATCGAGGCGGAAAGTGGATTTCTTTATGCTTTTAGCGAGTGATACATTCATTCGTCCGGTCAGGTCGTTCAGTTTCATGAGTCGGGCAGGGTCGAGGTAAGTCATCTTGAACGTGTTCATCTCTGCTTGCGGCAGAATGTTCCACGAGAATTGCTTTTCCCTGTATTCTCTGCCGTACAGGAAAGAGAGTGAGAGGTTGTTTCTCTTGACGGATAATTGTTCCGTGCTGCCGATTTGCGGGTAAACACCCGTGGTGGGGTCGCCGAAAAGGTTCTCCGTGCCCTTGCGGTTCCGGTAGCTGCCGTTGAGTTTTAGTCCCCATTGTTCGCGAGGGGTACGTGTCATGTACGCTACCTCGGCTTTTATTTCGTCTTGGTTCAGTTCGTTCAGAGGCAGGTTGTTGAGGGTGGAGATGATTTTCTCGAAAGTGAATCGCTCGTATTCGACAGCCGCGGAAAGTCCTTTTTTAGCGCAGGGAAAGAGTTCGACGCTTGCCCCGTACCGGTGCCCGTTATAGTAAACACTGGAGTTTTTACCGTAGAATCGGCGGGAGTCCGTTCCCAGTCCAAAGAGATGGTATTCGGTAAGTGTACCGAGTTCATTGTAGTATTTAACGTCGTTTGTCTGCTTGTATTTGCCCGCGTGGATGGCAAGACCGACGTCATAACGCCGTGTTATTCTCGCGGAGATGCCCACGGAGCCTTTGAGGTCGGAAACCACGTTTTTAGGACGGGGATCCCGATTACGATACTCGATGAGTGCCCTGTAATTGGCGAATATACCCCACGTGAAGCGTTTGCCCGCTTGCGCGTACCCTCCGGCGAAGTAGTATTCTTCGGTTTTCAGGTTACCGCCCAGCGTGTCCGCCATGACGTAAGGATAGACGGTTAAAAAATCAGAGGTCTCGTTCCATTGCACGTTGTTCCGTTTCCCGTTTTTGTAATATGCATTGCCCCAAGTTTTGCTATTTGCCCGTAATGAAATATATGACGATACGTTAAAATTAAAATTCTGAGTCTTTGAACCTAACTGGGGCAGGAGTGCCTTGTCGGCACTCGTTTGCTCCCAGCCAATTTGTAATTCGGTCAATGAAAAAGAATGAGCGTAATATTGTAATGCCGGGTTGCGGTACGCTTGTGACACGAAGTTTTCTCCCGGGGAGAAAAATACCCGCGTGCGGGTGTTTACCGAAAGGGTATCCTGTGCCCGACTACTTGAGAATAAAACGGTTAAACTGAAAATCAGAATGAATAAAGACCTCATGATTTACTTGTTTAATAATAGTTATTTAGCTAATGAAGGAACGGCATCCGCCTCGAAGTCTAAGGTCGAATTGTTCGTGTCTTGTAATTTCTCTATCCCGTTGACGGTGGTCGGCAGCACTTTCCGGCGTACGCTTTTGTTGTAACGGTTCTGATCTTTGTCAATTTCACCGCAGTGAGTCCAGCCCATGTCCAAGGAAGGAGAGGTTACGATCCATTGGAATTCGGCAGGGATGGTCATGTTCACGGCATCGATGATGTACTCGTTCGGCACTTGGAGGCAATCTCCATCCATGGGTATCACGTGTTCGCCAAAGACGAAGGTGTACTCGTAATGATACATATTGACAGAATCGAGTACGTACTCCTCTATATTCGGGATACGGGCGAGGGCCATACTTTTAGATCCCCGGTTGTGGAAAAGGAATCTATCGTAGGGTGTCTTGATATTCGTTACAGCGGGGTTGTCAATATCGTTTGTTTCGTCATAGAATATCTCGAAGTCCGCCTTACTCAAGTCGAACGACTGCGAGTTCGCTTCGCGATGGTCGATGCCGTTGTCGGCGATGATGATCGATTCGCCGGGTTGCACGGGATACACCGTGCCGTCGCCGGGGATGGTGATAATAGCACTTACCGCCATGGCTTTGCTCATGATGTCCGGGGTGTAGTCTTGTTTGGTAACCGTCAGGAATTCTGACACCAATACGGAAAGTCCGTCAGCGTAAAGGACCGTGTCGGAGTTGTTGTAGATTTTGATAAACTTATCCCCGTCATATTGTTTGCCTTCAGGAGTGGTTGTTCCGGTAAAAAATATTTCGGCAATCACGAAATCCGATAATTCTTGAGATAAGAACAAGGTCAACGAGGATGAGGCAGTTTCTCCGGTGATGTTCACGGATTCTTTGTAACCTTTGATTTTGGTATTCATTTCTTGCTCTTCGAAAGAGTATTTCACGTTACCTTCAATCGTGATATGATATATTCCTTCGGTTAATTCGACTTCAAGCTGATTACCGGAGAAAGCGTTACTCGTGGTCGTTCTTCCCGTGTTGATGTTCTTGAAGCTGGCCGTCAGGTTGCTAACCGACGGATCGGTTAGGTCTTTCGGGTTTTCTGTCGTAAGGGTAAAGACCGTTGTCCGGATCGAATTGTTATCATCGTTACAGGATGATAAGCTGAAGATGCTTGTTACAATTAAGCTGAAAATAATAAAATACTGTTTCATTTTATGGTGTTATTTAATGGTTATAGATTCAAATTCAGTTCCATGCCGAAATAGGGCGTCACGTAATGTCTGACGGATAAATTGTTTTCCTTGTAATCCGGGTTATAATCAAGTATGTTATTCACGAACAATGACAAGTTTATTTTATCCCGCATAAATTTTTTGGTTGCTTTAAAATGTACGCTAATGGAAATGGGGTCTGTCCTTTTTATGAATAGTTCTTTATTATACTGTTTCACGAGGTACTGGAGCACGGGGTCAGAGAGATTATCTGCCGTGAAATCGTGTTCTATCCCGTCTATACTCACGTATTTTAATGGCGTTCCGCTTTTCCATTTGCTTTGCTGGCTGGAAATCCACAAGCACTGCACGAATGTTGCAAAGCTAAGTCCCAAGGGACGGATATACGTGTCGAACGCGAAGTTCGTGTTGAATTGCTGTTTGATGTACCCGTCATCATCCGGGTACAGGGCGACATATTTGATTTGTGCCCCGTTTATTAGCGTACTTTCATTCCGGTAGACGGGATGACTGTTGTGATAGGTCGATTTGAACCATGCCCCGTTTATCGTGATCTTGGTGCGAATGCTTTCGATACGTTTGGATGTGTAATGGTACTCAATTCCTTCCTTGATGATCATGCTGCCGTTGGTGGTTTGACCGAAGGTGTAAATCACGGTGTCTGTGCTGTAAGGGAGCGTGTTGATATCCGGGGGTGTTTGTATGGAACCGGGATCAAGCGCGGAAGCATCGTATTTTTTGTAATCGAAAGTACGCCAGAAGGAAGAAGTACGGAAACCAGATGTCATTTTTTCTCTGAAGTAGGTCATGGAGAAGTTGTTTTGACTGTAATCGAAGTCAAATCGAACTTCCCATTTGCGATTGCGCGCAGGTTCTAGTTTAAAATTGGTGATGTCTACTTTATAAGTCATCATGTTCAATCGGCGGTACTCTTCGTTCGTGTGGTAGTAATTCAATTGTGTGAGATCCACGTATCGAGTATCCGGGTAGAGTTGTGTCATGACGGGCATTTTCGTGTTCCAGCCGATACCCCCGGCAAGTTGGATATTCAGGATTCTGTTGAACAAGTAGGTGGTCGGGAATTTCCATAATAAATTTACCCGCGGGTCGAAATAAGTTTTACCGTTAATCTTGTATTCTTTATCAATGTTCAATGGGGTAAGGGTACGGACACCTCCTGCCGCTTGGAAATTGTGTGTACCCACGGGCACGGTTATCCTGTCTTCGATGAAGAATGCCAGCGTGTGTTCTGCCGGGATGTCGTCATACGGGCGGGGACGTGCTTTCATCGAGGGGTAGAGAGGACGGGTCAAGTCATATACCTGTCCTTTCCCCAAGTTTTTATTCATCCTCCATTCGGCACCTATTTTCATTGCGTTTTCTACTCCCGATATGTTGAATCCCAGTTCTCCCATCGCTTTGCTATAAGCGTTCAACGGTTGACCGTCTACTTTCAGGTGTGCCGTGTAGCGGTAGGGAAGAAATATTCCGTCGTGTTCCCCTTCTTCCGTGTTGTCGGGAATAGGGGTGTCCTTGTCAAGGGAAATGTATTTCGTACGTTTGATTTGGTCTTTCGAGTAATCTATTGCCGCGGATAGCGAGAGGCTTTTTAGCAATCGGTTATTCGTGAAATTCCAGTATAGAGAATTGGCTAGAGCCACGCGGTTGTAAGTCGATTTGTATTTATCTATTTTTTTGTACGAGAGTTCCGGATCGTTCTTGGCATTATCGAACGAACTTCCGTAGTCCGCGTTCAGGTTCCACGTCAATATATTCCAAGTACGCCCGATGCGTACGGAGCCCGTGAGGCGCTTGAATGTTTCGAGATTATTGCGGGGATCTATTTTAGAGTCCATATAGTCGATTCCGAAATTGATAGTCCAGCCGTTTCGGGTTGCCAGTCCTTTTCCGGCGTAGACGAGTTTGCTCCCGGCATCAGCTTTTAGGCGTATTTCCCACGGGTGGACTCCCGCTTTACGGGTGATTTTTACCAGTCCGCTCGTGAGTTCCCCGTATTCCACGGAAGGGATACCGCGGATGACTTCTACCGACTGTATGAAATCGGTTGACAGAGTTCTCGTATCGACACCTTTCCCGATACTGTTGCGGTTGTAGTCGTACTCGCCTTGATAGCTTCCCGGTATTTGCTGCATATTCGCGTCCGTGCTTAACGGAATACCGTCAATTAGAAAAGAAACCCCGAGTGAAGTTACATCGTAATCGGAACTGGATACCCCTACTTCACGCAATCGTATTTTGTTTACACTCCCGAGGGACGGATCTTTGGTCATCCCTCCCGGCAACAGAGAGAGAATATCCGTGAAACTTGACGGTTGCAGCAGATTCATGGCTTCCCGGTTTATTTTGGAAGAGGAGGTTAAACCTCGTGATTCGGATGCCGTGACAATGATGTCTTGTAACGTGATCGTGTCGATTTGCATGTGAAAAGACAAAGTTGTGTCCCGATGAATTGAGATTGTCCGGTGAAGGGGAAGATACCCGATAAACGACAGGCTCAAGGTGTATGTTCCCGGTTTGATGTTTCTGAAACTGAAACGTCCGTTTTTGTCGCTGACCGTGTTTAATTGTATCGTGTCGTTTTTTAGAGATACGGTGGTAAATTCCAATACTTCTTTTGATTCTTTGTCTTGTACGGTACCTTGTAAATGACACGTGTTTTTTTGCCCGAAACCGGGTAGGGTGAAAAGGATAAATGAAAATAGAATAAATAGCCTACATAATCTGTTATTTTTTATCCATGTACATTTAATAATAATCATATCTTTATTACAATTTGTTACTCGCGTATTATTGGTTGCCACGGTTGATTCCCTGTGAATATTTTTACGTCACAAAATTACGGCATCACAAAATACGAATCCATCACCATAAATGAGGATATTTAAAAAACGGCATCCCTATTTGTGGTGGTGTGTCTTTATGGCTTGTAACAGACTTGTTGTAAGATAATTGTACGAGTGTTGTAATGAATTGGCGTAGCGATTAATAGCTAATAGAGGTGAGTTTCATTTATTGATGTAGCGGCAGATTGGGAATTACCTATTCTGCCGCTACATCTTACCGTATAGAAAACGTTTGATTATTTCTTTTGCAGGTTATCGGCTTTTTCTTTTAAACGGGCAGCTCTTTCGGCACTTCCGGGGTGAGAAGAAAACATCTTTTGAATGAGATTCGCCTTCTCTCCGCCGGCTGCTGAAAGTTCAACCAGCTTATTTAAAGCTTTTGACATGGCATACGGGTCGACATTTTGCCGGATACAGAAATCAAAAGCGTAATCATCCGCGGCATTTTCTTGTTTTTGGGAGAATTGGGCACCCATGAATGCTTCGGCCAAATCGCCTAGTTGGGAGTCTGTTAATTTGGATACATTCTCGTTCAAGGCTCCCGCGGCGTTTTTAGCGGCAGAACGAAGATAAGCGTTTTTCATGGCGTTTTTGGAGTCGTGGTGAACCACGTGCCCGATCTCGTGTCCGATAACGGCAAGTACTTCGTCATCCGTCATGAGTTCCATTAATCCGGCGCATACCCGGATGCTACCGTCCCCGCAAGCGAACGCATTGACATCCACGACTTCATATACGCCGAAGTTCAACTTTAAACCTTCTATTTCCGGAAAGTTTGCCGTGATCTTGGCTAATCGTTTGCCTAATTCACTATCCGGTGCGGCTAGTTTATTGTGAGTATCCATCCATTGCATGTACTCTTTGCTCATGTTTGCTATATCCTCATCAGAAAGAGTGATTGCTCCTGCCGCGTCCTTTCCGGCTTGAATGGCTTTCTTCGTGTCAATCTTCATTTTACCGATTTTGATTTGCGCCTGCAATGTCGTCACTCCGGCGACTAAAAAGATAAGTATAAATAAATTCTTCATTTTTAATTGTTTATGTTATTATGTATGTTTTGTTACGTATCTCTATTTTGGTGGGCAAAAATATATATTTCCCGTAGATAAGGCAATAGTTGCAGATTATTTGAAAAATATTTTCCCCCGTATGATTCGTGTAAAAGAAATTATATTACCTTTGCATCGCTCAAGAAAAAGGACTCGTAGCTTAATGGATAGAGCACTTGGTTACGGCCCAAGAGGTTGTGGGTTCGACTCCCGCCGAGTTCACGAAACCGTCTGAATGTCAACATTCAGACGGTTTTTCTTTTCGTGATGGAATCTTTGATAAAGACACTTCCCGTTTGCAGGATAACCGAGAGTATGATGATGCTGAGTCCGATATAAAAAGAGATGTTCAGTTCTTTCGCCTCGTTGAAGAGTAACATGGCCAGTAAGATGCTGTACACGGGTTCCAAATTGTAGCTTAGGTTGACGGTGAATGCCGAGATTGTTTTTAGTACTTGAATCTGGAGAATATACAACCCGATCGTACAGATTGACGCCAATAACAGCAGGTTGATGAAATCCGATAAATCGGGGAGTATCGTTGGTACGGGAAAGTAGCTCAAGTAAAGAGGTAATAAACAGGAGAGTCCGATAAATCCGCCTGCCATTTCATACAATAGCAACGTGCTTGTCACGTGCTTGCTGCCGATTTTTTTATTCGTGATCGTGAAAAGGGCGGCGAGGGCGGAAGATATGGCACCCAGACAGATCCCGAGACGATAACGGGTGTCGAAATGGAAGATTAGAATAATGCCGAACAACGTCAACAAGCTGAACAGTATTTCTCTGATAGATATTCTGCGCCGATAAATTAGGGGTTCCAAAAATGCCGTGAAGAATCCTGTCAGCGAGAAGCATACCACCCCGATCGATACATTGGATGCCTTGATACTTCCGTAGAAGAAAACCCAATGAAATCCAAGGAGTAACCCGACACCACCTATTTTGAGCGTATCCCCGAGAGCGATCTTGTGTAATTCTTTCTTGAAATACAATATGATCGAGAATAAAAGAGTGGCGAACATCATGCGATACCAAACCAGCAATCCTTCGTTCAGCGTTATCAGTTTCCCGAATATTCCCGTTGCCCCGGCAAGAATGATAGATACGTGTAGTTTGATAAAGGCTTCTTTCATTTTATGTTATTTGTATGATTTTCGTCCGGAGCGAAATTATAATTTAATCTCTAAAAGAAGGATGAATTACGGTAAATAATTATACATTTGGAAGATGTAATCCATAATACGATGAATGCCATGACGACTTCTTACACGGAAGATATTTTGAAAGACGGGTTTGAACAACGGAGTATTTCGTTGCGGGATGATTACGAGGGAAAGGCTGTGAGCGTTTTGGTACGTCGTTTGGCAATAACGGACAAGGGGTTGGCGGTACTCTACATCCATGGTTTTAATGATTACTTTTTCCAAAAAGAGATGGCATTCCGGTTTAATGAACGGGGGATTCATTTCTATGCTTTGGATTTGAGAAAATACGGTCGTTCGTGGCTGCCTCACCAGAAATTCAATGATATCCGGGATTTGAGAACCTATTTTGAAGAGATAGAGGAGGCGTTGAGGATTATTCGTGAGGAGGGGATCCGGAAAACCGTGTTAATGGGACATTCCACGGGTGGGTTGATCATCACGCTCTTTGCCAAGGAAAAGCGGGACAATCCGTTTTTTGACGCTCTCGTGCTGAATAGCCCGTTTTTCGAATTTAACCAGAGTCGGGTGGTGCGAAAGTTATTGCCGTTGGTCGCTTGGGTGGGTAAATATATGCCGGAAATAAAGGTCGCGGGCGGATTCACGGAGGAGTACGGGAAGTATCTTCATCAGGCGTGTCTGGGGGAGTGGGATTATGATTTGACATGGAAACCGCATGTTGCACCCCGTGTTAATTTGGGATGGGTGCGGGCGATATATAAAGCGCAACGGGAGTTGATGAAGCCGTTTTCAGTAAATGCTCCCTTTTTAATACTACATTCTGAAAAGTCGGTTACGGATATTAAAGACAAGGAACAGATTCAGACCTGTGATTCTATTCTGAACGTGGAGGATATCAAACGGATTGCCCGAAATATCCGGGGCGATGTCGATATTGTCGCTATTCCCGGCGGTTTGCACGATTTGGTGCTTTCCGGGAAAGAGGTACGGGAAAACGTGTACCGGGAAATCTTTCGTTGGTGGGAGAGTTTAGGGTAATTATTCGTAAGGTTGGGGTCCACGCGTGGTTAATGGAGTATTTGGGTCATCATCGAAAGGAAGCGTGGACCCCGAGAGGTTCTTTTGAAACCCGTTCCGTTAGTCCGCGTTCGGAACGAGGTGTCCTCTTGCCTACGATTGGAGATCTTCGTGTACACATTGAGGTGAACAATCTGAATAGTTTGTATCGTTTACGTTGGTAAAAGTACTCCAAGGGTGTAAAGCACGGGGACTTATTGTCCCCGTGTTAAACAAATTTGAAAAAAAGAATGAACCGAATACAGTAATAATATATTTAAATTCGTGATGGTCATTCGTGTTTCGAGGGTTAGCTTTCATGGCAAAGGTTTTTATTTGATATTTATCTTTTTTGAACTGATGTAAAGTTATGAAAGATTGTTTTGTTTTTGTAGACGTAAATCAAGTACTCGCGGGAGCGTTTTTACGTGAACTGTAGAAGTTCTTTTTCTCGCTTGAATGATTGACAGAAGGAAAGGACATCCCTGTCAGATTTTCATTTTTAAGAAGCGGGTGAATGGGGCTAATGTTGGATGTTTATTTCAAGAGGAAAAAACAGGGTACTGTGTCGAAATTAGTCATAATATCGTTATTTTGTTTCAGAGGTTTCGCTTGAAAATCCTCTACTTTTGTAGAGGGTTGTTAAATAAATTATCGCACATGAACATGAAAGAAGTTACACTGTATGATGGTTTCCTCTCGGAATTGCGAAAGAGAATTCCGAGAGGAGCCGAGCTGACAAACACCTTGGTAGATATGCTGTATATCGAACGCGAGGCTGTATATCGAAGGTTGCGGGGCGAAGTTCCTTTTACTTTTATCGAGGTAATGACTGTTTCGAAAGAACTGGGTATCTCGCTCGATAATCTGGCACAAGCGGATACCGGGAAGAGCAGACCTTTTCAATTGAAATTGGTGGAGTACGCGAATCCGTTAGAGTCGGATTATAAGATGATGAGAGAGTTTATCAATTTGCTTGCCATGGTAAAGGACGGGGAGGATTGGGAAGCCGGACAGTCGACCAATATTCTGCCGAGGTCTTTTTGTTATTACTATTCCAACATTACACGCTTTTATCTTTTCAAGTGGTTGTACCAGTATAGCCATGTCGATTCATTAAAGCATTACAGTGAAGTGAAAATCACGCCACAGTTGGCAAATATGCAACAGGAGTACTTGCGGGTTACCCGACAGCTTAAATCAAGTTATTTTATTTTTGATCATCTTGTGTTCCATTACCTCGTAACGGATATCAAGTTTTTCGCCAGTATCAATTTGATTACCCCGGAAGATGTTGTTGCTTTGAAGGAGGATTTGATGCATTTGTTGGATGATATGGAGCATTTCGCGGCGAAGGGACGTTTTACGGATACGGGGAACGAGATGCTTATTTATCTGTCCAATATTAATCTCGACACGAATTATTGTTATTTCGGTTCTCGTGATTTTCATCTGAGCATGTTGAAGGCTTTTACCTTGAATATGGTCACTTCACGGGATTCGTATACTTACGAGCGATTGCGTTGTTGGTTGCAGTCGTTGAAACGTTCTTCCACGCTGATAACCGTTAGCGGAGAGAAACAACGGGTGATGTTTTTCGAGGAACAACGGAGGTTGGTGGGAAGCCTTTGATGGTTTATGATTTCCGATTAGGTGAGTATCAACCCACCTAATCGGAAATTGCATTATTTATTTGAATAGTTTGTCTAATCCTTTCAGGATATTGTTTTTGAGTTCTTTGCCGGCTTCTTTTTGAATGGATTTCAACGCCTTGCTCAAGTCTGGTGTCACCGTGGGTTTGGATAAGGTTCCGCCTATCTTCACGTCCACGTCGAGAGATTTGATATTGTCGGCGCCGGGAATGGCTTTGAGTACGTTGTCAATGTCTTTCCCGAAATATTTGCGGGCGATGTTCATTGACATCATGTAATCCATTTTGCCGTCAACCGTTTGTGTTCCTTGGAACGTGGTCGGGTTACCCGCTATATTTGTCGTGAAAGGTTCAACCGTGATGTTTCCGTTGTTGATCTTGAAATCAACTTTCAAGTTCGCTATACTGAGGCGGCTTAATTCGTCGTTTTTCAGCAAGCTGGCGAGTTGCAGCATGGCCGGGTTATCCTTGATCAAGAATCCGGTTGTGGACAAATTGCCGCCACCGTTTGCCGTGGTCATGATCGGGCTCATTTCTTTGTCCAGTTCCGAACTGAATTTCATGGCTGCCGAGATTTTACCGCTACAATTCATGGCGATCGGGATACTTTCTTTGACAAACGAGAAAGCGTGGTAAGCGGAATTAATATCAATATCCGATATCCGCAGGTTGAGATCAACGGATGGTTTCGCCGGATTCGCGGTGTTGTACGAACCGTTCATGAGCAGATTGCCTTCCAGCATATCCATGCTCAAGTTCTTTAGCGTGGCGATACCGCCGTTTGTTTCGATGCTTCCCTTGATGGTTTTGATAACCAGACTGTCGTACAGGACTTGTTTGATGTTCGTGTTGAAAGCCAATTGGATATTCTTGGGAATGGCGATACTTTCCGGGGCTTCGGCATCAGAAGATTGAACTGCCGTCGTGTCTTTTACCGGGGCGGCTTCGGCATCAGATGTCGAACCGGATGTCGTGCTTGTCATAAATTCATTCACGTTGATTGTGTTGGATGTCAGCGTGAAGTTACCTTTTAATGTCTGGTCTTTAAACACGTAGGGCAGATAGTTTGCCACGTATCCTTGTAACCCGAAATCCGAAGATTTGATTTTGACCAGTAGATTCTGCAAGTTAAGACGTGCGGGTGTGATCGTTATTTCTCCCGACGGGACAGAGATGCCTTCCGGGAAATCAGCGCTCTTGAACAGTACGTTTTTCAACGCTATTTTACCGTTAGCGGTAAATTTCTCGTATTGTTCTTTTTCTATATACTGGTATTTCCCGTCGAAAGAAAGGTCGGTCGTCAATATTCCGCTAAGAGTGATGTCTTTAAGAGGAAGTGCTTTTTTCAAGCTCTCGAAGTTGATAACTCCTTTCATGCCCCCTTTGAATGTCGGATCGTCCAAGTTAGAAACCAATACATTCATGTTAAACGGGTTGTTGGCAACGGTGAACGTGAGCGTACTTAAGTTTGCCACGGTCTGTGCTACCGTCCCGCCCGGGTTGGTCACGTTCAGTTTCAGGTTTATTTTTTCTACCGATTCCGGTAATTCCGGGTATTTTAGGCTCGCGTTCAAGATATTGAAATGCAGGTTGATAGCCGGAAGATGATTCTCGTAATATTCTCCTTTGGCTTCCATGCTCAGTTGGAATTCACCGGAAGTTTTTACTCCCTCGAGTTCTTTTTGAAAATCTTTGGGTATTAAAGCGAGTAAACTTTCGAATTTCGTGTCGGGAGCGTTCAGTTTCAAGTCCATGGAGTATTTTTCGTTTTCCATGATACCGAAGCTGCCGATCAGGTCAAGTTTTAAATCGTTGAGCGCCATGTCATTCTTCTGAATGTTGAATTGCATCTCTTTTAGATTCGCGGCGATGTCCGCCTGCCAGTTGAAATCCGTGTTGTTTACCCACACGCTGTTGCCTTGGCGTAAAGAAATGTTTTTTAGGGAAAGCAGCACGTTGAGAATGGTGTTCGTTTCCGAGAAGTTCCCTTTCAGGTTCAAATTCACCGCGTCCACGTGAGCGAACGTTGAGGCTTGATAATCTTTATAATCCAATACCAGATTTCTGACCTCGATATTGTTGAAAGCGATAGCGGTTTCAGAGTCGGAAGCCGGTTCTTCTTTTGTCGCTTCCGGTTCTCGCGTTTCCACGTTTGTTGTGTCGGAAGGTACCATGATATCCCAATTGGCTTTTCCTTCGGCATTAACTTTTGGACTGAAGAAACAGTCTTTGAGCAAAACGTTATTAATAATAATTTCATTCCCTGAAATAAGGGACTTTAAGTTCACCGATGCCTCGAAATACGGGATGTTGATCAACGTATCGCGGGTGTTATTTTCTTCCTTGGAAATCATCACGTCGTCTAAAGTAACGCTAAGATTCGGGAAATTCTTGAACATACTTAAGCCAACGTCGCCGATGGCCAGTTCCGCTTGAATATATTTAGAGGATTTTTCCTCGATCAATCGAAGTATGTCGCTTTTGAAAAAGACTGGGATAACCATAAGAGCGACAATAATCAGCACGATGATGATTGCTAATGTGATAAATACTTTTTTCATGTCTTATATATATTACGTGTGTGTTATTGCAAAGGCAAATTCAAGCCATTGTTACAAAGTTATACAAATTATTTGAAGTAAGGTTTTATTTTTTGCAGTTTATATAACGGTAAAATTTTTTCCGAGTTTAAAATCGAGAAGTTGATTTTACCGAATTTCCGTTTGGCATTGAAAATGAGTTGCACGTCTTCGTAGGCGAGGTAGGGATGTTTCAGTACGGTTTTGAAGTCCATTGTGTCAAGGTTTCTTTGCTTGATCTGGTCTGGGTTTGCCGTAAAGTGGGAGAGGAGGGTATCTATATCGAGGTATTGGAATTTGATTTCTTTGAGTTGTGTGACGGAACGGAAGCCCCCGAGTTGCTCCCGGTAGCGAATGATTTTTGCGGCATAGTAGGGACCGATTCCCTTTATTTTTACCAGCATGGAACTGTCCGCCGTGTTTAATTCAATCGGGGAGGGGAGATGTTTTTTGACGGACGGGATGGAGGCTGTTGTCGTGTCGGGTGTTTCCGGACTCGCGAGCAGGAATAACCCGCACTCCGGTTTCCGGCTTGCTTGGGGCAGGACGAAAAGGGCAAGTATCATGATACCCAAGAATATAATTCCTCTTTTTTCCGATTTCCTTAAGGGCATAGTTCGTGAGGGTTGCTATTCTCTCGAGCGAGGTGAGAGATCTCTTGTCGGTAATGGTTTCCCGGAGATCTTTCACCACGTTCGAAAAGTGTTATTTCGTGTTCGTTATAATGATACGATTGCTTCTGATGTCATTAAACGTTCTGTGTATTTGTTTGAAATCCGGTGTCGATTGCAAGGCACTTCTCGGGCTTAACTTGTTTTCTCCCGTGATTATGGCTATCGCTTTTGCCAACAAGGGTTCATTTTCTGCACCTAGTGTAGAGGCCGGGGGTAAGAGTTGGTCTTCCACTTCATAGTTGGGTTCTAATCCTTTCACCGCGTCCGAGGGATACCCGTCGACATTCGTGTATCTTGAAACGATTGGTGCCATTAGCCAATTCGAGAGTTCTTCATCTGCCACAATTTTGCCGTTAGTGTCTTCTTTCGTGGGTTGCATTAATGCCATTGTGGTAAACTTGCCATATGTTTTTTGTCCGATTCGGATGACTTCCATAAAGGGTTTCAGGCAGATCGCCGTGTATTCGGATGCCGAGATGGTTTCTCTGGTAGTGAGTATATAAACCCGTTTGTTGGGTAAATTCAAATTACAATCTACTTTTTTGAAATAACGGTGGAGTTGTGTATCGAATCGGGAATCACTTTCAAAGGCTTTTTGACATTCGGAGTTCCATTTTTCATATGATAAAAGTTCTCCTTCAATCGCTTTATCCGGCGGAGCGATAGCACTGCACATCAGGGCAGATGCTGCATCGTCACCCCCGTGGTTATACCGGAGGTCAAGAACGAGATCCGTGATACCTTCTGTTTTGAAGTAATTAAAAGCGTCTTCCAGACTATTGTTAAAAGAAGAGGCGAAGTCCGTGTACATGAGGTAGCCGATCTTGTGGTTTCCTTTTTCGATAACCTTGCGAATGAGTACAGGATCTGTTTCCATTTTTTTTGAAGTTAGCGTAACGGGTGGGGTACCTTCATCAGTTAGTTCATTGCCGTTTATGATTTTACCCTTGGTGAGTTGAATTGTTCCGTTTTGAGTTAGTTTGTCAATATTATCTTTGGTGATATACGTGTAATTGATTTTGAGTATGATATCGCCTCTTTTTAATTTTCCGTCGGCAGGTGAATTGGGATACACGTATTTGACAATGGCTACATAATTGTCTTTGCCAACACCATAGTAAGCTAAGTCATAACCGAATGTTTCCCCCGTGTTGGTAAGGGATTCCATGAGCCCTTGCGCGTCGTCCGTGATAATGGAGGCAGAGTCTTTCGATGACAGTAATTTCTCGAAATATTCAATCGGATCTTTTTCTTTTTGAGGATCAATGGCAGGCATTTCTTTGTTCCAAAGGTAAAACATCGACATGTTGTCGTGAATGAATTGATTAGCCCGTAGAGTTAGTTCTTCTTCTTTCGTGAGTTTGTCATTATCATCATCATCTTGACAAGCGATAAATACTGATAATAACACGAATAAATACGTGATTTTTCTTACGCCGTTCATATAGGTATAGTTTTAAGTTATGAGTTTTTAAATTTCGTGAAAATTAACGAGACTTCCAAGGATAAATTATAAAATAAAATTATTTCCGCTCTAAATAAATTAAAATGAATCCTTTACCTCTGTTTAGATAAAAAACTGAGAAAATAATGGAAAATAAATTTGTGAGAAAACTAAAAAGGTATACCTTTGCATCCGCAATTGAGAAATACAATTGAAGGATTCAATAGCTCAGCTGGTAGAGCACAACACTTTTAATGTTGGGGTCCTGGGTTCGAGTCCCAGTTGGATCACGGAAGGCTTTCTAAAACAATCGTTTAGAGAGCCTTTTTTTTTATATTTGGTATCACAATGGTAACACGAGAATACTTTGGCTCGATCGAACGATAGGATAGTGTATCAAAAAGTGTGTATTGCCCTTCTTTTAGGATGCTTATCGATAATCCAATCCTTTCTTTATTGTTTGTCTATCTCTTCTCTCCACCTTATTGGCTTCATGATTACAGTAGAGTCACAGCATGGTCGTAAAAGTATGTACCAGTAGGCATCTTGCTACGATGTTGCTGTGTTCTTAGTCGGGAGAAAGGGGGGACTAAGGGTAGGAAGAGGATTCTTTGATATTGTATATAAAAAAAATGAGGGTGCCAACTTGTCAGAAGAAACACCCCCAAGGTTCCCGTTATTGCGAGATAAAGGTTGGTTGAAAGGTACATCACTGCGGCTTTCCCTTTAAATCACGGTTTTAAACAGTCCCGTTAAATGCTTTTAGAAGAAAATTTATTTTCGATGTGTGGTATTTAACGAAAACTGTGCTACAAAGATATATTTTATTTCGTAAACGAAGACATATTCGTAAGGGAAATTTTATTTAAACGTTCTTTTCTTTAGGGCATGAAACAGCGTAGGGATGATATATTGTTGAAGGAGATAGCCCGAAGGGTTAAGAAACTGAGGGAGATGCATGGTATCTCTCAGGCAGACTTTTTAATTGCGACAGATATTAATATCGGGCGGATAGAACTTGCAAAATTTAATATTACCGTGTCTACCTTAAAAGCGATTTGTGATTATTTTGAAATTTCAGTGAGCGATTTCTTGAAGGATATTCCAATATCCGAATTTTCAAACGAATAGATGTTTTTAGGTTCAGGTGATCGAGTTAGGTGACTATCTATAATGGTATATCCTAGCGTGATTCCAAGGTAATCCTATGGTAATACTACCTCAACTTACTTCCAAACCGGATTGAACTCCGTTATTTCGCCTTTTGTTAATAGTGCTGTAAGGGTTTTAGAAGGAGCTTGTAACCCCGTAGAGGTAGGAGTATGGTGGGATTACCTTGGGAATCTAGGGGGATCGAATAAAATATTTGTCGATATGCTTGTATGTTTCCGATAAGTAACATATTTTTGTTTCCGAATGGTAACATATTGATGTATGAAAGAAAAAAATAGTTTTGGAGAGAGGGATCGGGAGGCGACGGAACGACGTTTGCTTGATACGATTGAAAAGATGGTTATCGAGAACGGGTTCGAGAAGATAGGCGTTAATGCCGTTGCCGCTCAATCCGGTGTTTCCAAGATATTGATATATCGTTATTTCGGTTCGGTGGACGGACTTATGGCTGCCTATATACGGCAGCATGATTTTTGGATAAATTTTCCTGTCGAGGTTCTTGACCGGGAGCAATTGCCGGGATTCTTGAAAAAAATGTTCCGGGGACAAATCGAACAATTGCGGAGTAATCCCACGTTGAAGAGGCTTTACCGTTGGGAACTCTCTTCGGGTAATGATATGATCGTGAAGTTGAGGGAACAGCGGGAAAAGATCGGGGTGAACTTGATAGAGAAGGTGTGTGAACTGACCGATTACCCGCGTAAGGAAATAGAGGTGATGGCGTCGATGCTGACGGCTTCCATTACTTACTTGGTGATGTTGGAGGAGTTCTGCCCGGTGTTTAACGGGATTGCCATTAATCAGGATTCCGGTTGGGAGCAAATCGGTCAAGGAATAGATGCACTCGTGGATAAGTATTTTGAAAATGGTGGTGATGAACGCTGATTTTCTGAGCATGATTGAATATGCTTCCAAGGCTCCGTCGGGACATAATACACAGCCTTGGAGGTTTGCGCTCGCGGGTGACGGAATGGTTATTTTGCCGAAGTTTGAAGTTGCCCTGCCTGTGGTCGATGCTGATAACAGGGAATTGTTTATCAGTTTGGGATGCGCGTTGGAAAATCTGCTAATCTCTGCCCGTCATTTCGGTTACAAGGCTTGTGTCGTCGGATGTAACCCGGAAGGAATAGAAATCCGGTGCGTGAAGGATGAAGATGTCGCCAAGGATTATTTATTCTATCAGATAGAGAAACGGCAAACGAATCGGAGTATTTATGACGGCAGAAAGTTGTCGGGAGAGGTGCTTGGATTGTTTGAATCGCTTCCCGTGGAGGATAATATCCGGTTGTATTCGACGCCTGTCGGTTCTGCATTTGCCGATAGCTTGACAGGGTATATTATTAAAGGTAATGAGGTACAGATGAATGACAAGGCGTTTAAAAGAGAGTTGCTTTCTTGGATGCGTTTTAACGCGAAACAGATTAACGGGACTAACGACGGATTGAGTTACAAGGTCTTCGGTAATCCGCCTCTGCCAAGGATGATGGCGAAGCCGATAGTCCGTTGTTTTTTGAAGGCGGCGGTGCAGAATAAGACAGACGGGGAGAAAATAAAATCGTCCTCTCATTTGATTCTGTTTACTACCCGGAGCAACACGTTCATGGAGTGGATAGGTTTGGGACGAACGTTACAGCGTTTTTTGCTGAAAACGACAGAAGCGGGTGTCGCTTGTGCGTATCTGAACCAGCCGTGTGAAGTGTATGCTTTAGCCGCGGAAATGCGGGATTTGCTTCCGATAAACAGGGAGTATCCGACGCTGATTCTCAGGATAGGGTACGCGAAGCCCGTGCCTTATTCTCCGCGCAAGAACGTGGGGGAGTTGTTGGTATGTCACGGCTGAATTTAAAGAGAGGTTTTATCATGACGGGATATCCTTGAAGGTGGGAATAGAGTTTTGAGTTGTGAATTTAACCGGAATGTCATAAAGATACACGGAATAAATGTTATTTTTGTGTAGGCTAACTAGAATGCGATCATATGAATAAAACGGTTTATTTTTTGGGTTCGGGGTTTTCGAAAGAGGCAGGTGGTCTGGTTCAGAGTGAGATCATTGATACTATTCTCGACGAGAATTTTACGCGGGATGATGAACGGTTGATTCGGGCGAGAGATAGTTTTATCGGTTTTTTGAAGGAGGAGTTACATATTTACAAGGATCATTATTGTAAGGTGCAACTGGAGGACGTGTTCACGCCTATCGACCGCTGTATCTGGGACGGACTTTCTATCGGGCGTTACAGTTCCCGGGCGCTTGTGGAGTTGCGGGAGGAGTTTAACGCGCTGATGGGTGCCGCGGTAAATTATAGTTTCAAGAAAAACGAAGCGTGCAGTGATTATGTCGACGAGTTTGCGGAGTATATCAACGGGATTGCCCGACGTCGCATGGAGGACGGGGAAGACCGGGTGTCGGTGATTACCACGAATTGGGACGTGTTGTTCGATCATGCTTTGAAGCGGGCGATCGAGAATACGCGCCCGGAGAAGTTGAGCGTGGTGGATTACTGTTGTTACGTGAGTTCGTGGGACGCGAACGACGACACGATTAAACCGGGATTGCTTGCCGTGGGATACGGCGGGTATAATATCAAGTTATTGAAGTTGCATGGTTCTATGAATTGGTTCCAATGTCCTTTGTGCCAGCGTATGTACGTGCGTTTCGGGGAGGAGATTGCTATTATGAAGGCGGCGTATTGCCGGCATTGCCGGAAGAATTACGGGATGCCGGATATCAGTTCGATTAAATTGCAGAGTAATCTTTTGTTGCCGACCTATTTGAAGAATTTGAGTAATATACAAATCAAGCTGGTATGGCAGAATGCGGCGATAGAACTGTCGGAGGCGAAGCGTATCGTGTTTATCGGCTACTCGTTGCCTTCTGCCGATTTCGAGATCCGGCAGTTGTTAGCCCGGATGATTCGCCCGGATGCTGAAATTCAAGTGGTGCTTTATCCCCATAGTTCCAGCGTGGAGGCGGAAGCCGAACGGTACAAGAATTTTTTCGGCAGCCGCGTGACGGAGCGGGATATATTTCGGTTGACGGTGCCGGAATACGTGGAGAATTTAAAATCTTAAATCTAAAATAAAAAGTGGTATTTATACCCTATCGCGGGTGTTCGGAATGCTTTACTTTTGTACTGAAGAAATGTACAATTCAAGGAGTGAAGATATGACACGTTATCATTTAGAATCATCGTGCTGTGGAACATCTTTCGAGGACGGGCAATGGGAGTTGGACTGCCCCCATAAAGATGGTGCGGCGTTGATTTTTGCTAATTACGCGAATCGTCAATTTGAAGTGAGAAATGATTTGCCCGGTATATACAAGTATGCTAATTGGTTACCGATTTGCCGGACGCTGGAAGGTTCGGGTGCGCCCGTGACTTACAAGAGCGAGGGGCTGGCGGAATATTTGGGATTGTCGAATTTGTACATCACGTTCAACGGTTATTGGCCGGAGCGGGGTGCTTTGATGAAGACGGGTTCGTTTAAGGAATGCGAGGCGTATGCCGTGTGTGCCCGTATTAACAGGAACAGCGATAAGATCATGGTAGTTGCTTCTGCCGGAAACACGGCGAGGGCTTTCGGTAGAGTATGCTCTGAGAATGGGATTCCGTTGTTGTTGTGTATACCGGAAGATAATTTAAATGCAATCTGGGCTGATGAGCCTTGGAATGATTGCGTGAAGTTGGTTTGCGCGGGAGCCGGGTGTGATTATTTTGATGCGATACATCTTTCCAATATTATTTGTGAGATGGAGTATTTTTTTCCGGAGGGAGGAGCCAAGAACGTGGCCCGTCGTGACGGGATGGGAACGACGGTGTTGTCGGCTGTGCAGGAGATTGGTCGTATCCCGGATTACTATTTCCAAGCCGTGGGAAGCGGAACGGGTGCTATTGCCGCGTGGGAAGCTAACAAGCGTTTTATCGCAGACGGACGCTACGGCTCGAATTTGATGAAATTAATTGTTTCTCAGAATATTCCTTTCACGTTGATATATGATTCGTGGAAAGCAAATTCCAGAGCATTGGTGGAACTGGACGAGAATACGGCGCGCGAGGAAGTGAAGGAGATGTGTGCCAAGGTGTTGTCAAACCGTAAACCGCCTTATTCTTTGACCGGAGGACTTTACGATGCGTTGAAAGCGACGGGGGGGGACGTGATGTTGGCAACGAACGAGGAAGCCATGAAGGCGCAGGAGTTGTTCGAGAAACTGGAAGGTATTGATATAGAACCTGCCGCCGGGGTAGCTACGGCTACTTTGATGCAAGCGGTAAAGGAACAGCGGGTTGAGGAAGATGCCGTGATTATGCTGAATATCACGGGTGGTGGTATCGGGCGTTACAGGAAGGAATTCAAGCCCGTGCAACAGAAGCCCCATTTGGTATTCCCCGTGAATCCCGACCCGGAAATGGTAAAGAAACAAGTTCGGGAGTTGATCGGACGGTAGGGGTTAGAACCTTATAAACTAAAAGGCTTGTGTTAAACAAGCCTTTTTTGTATCTTTGGGGTTTGAATGTGAGATTATGAATGTATTCAAGGAACATAAGGTTATGGACTTATTCCGGCGGTATCGGCAAGAGTTTGCCCGCCGTACGGATTGTTTATTGGATTTGGATTATCATTATATGGTATTGCGCCGGGATTACGGGAACCGTTTTATTATCACGGAGTTTTTACAAAAATCCTTGTCTATCCTTGTCGTTTCGCTCAATCGTTTTGTAAAGGATGCGTGTACGATTTCGGCTTCGGCTCTTACGTTTTATTCCGTGTTGGCATTTATACCTTTGATGGCGTTGGCGTTCGCTATCGCAACCGGTTTCGGGGCGAATAAATCGCTTGAAGATGAGTTTTTGAAACGTTTGGGGGATAATCAGGAGTTCGCGCAACAGTTGTTGGGATACGTGAACGGGGCTATACAGAACGCGAAAGGCGGAGTGGTGACCGGTGTGGGAATTGTCATTTTGCTTTGGGCGGTTATCCGGGTGCTGAATAGTACGGAGTTGACAATGAACCGGATCTGGGGAGTACGTAAGGGACGCAATTTAAGGCGGATGTTCACGGATTATTTCTCGATTATTTTTATTGCTCCTATTCTGATGATCTTGATCAGTAGTGTGAATGTTTTCCTGACCTCTTCTTATTGGCAGGATAATTTTCCTTTGATCAGTTCCGTGTTGACAATGTTTATCAAGTTGTTGCCTTATCTGTTGGTGTGGATGTTGTTTATTTTCCTGTATATGTTTATGCCGGCTACCCCGGTCAAGTTCAAGCATGCTTTTGTGGCGGCGATGATTGCGGGGACAGTGTATCAAGTGATACAATGGTTTTATATCCGTTTCCAGATAGGGGTGAGTTCTTATAACGCGATTTATGGTAGTTTGGCAGCGTTGCCGTTGTTGTTGGTGTGGTTGCAGTTAAGTTGGAGTGTCGTGTTGTGGGGGACGGAGTTGTGCTATATTTTTCGCAATCGCCATTTCATGTACAGGAATGAGTTGCTGGGTGACGAGGCGTGGATGGAAACGCTGGAATGTGCTTTAAAAATCATGAAGTACGTGGCACGGGTGTATATTAACGGTGACGGCGGTCCCAGTCTGGGGATGATTAACAAGGAATTGAAAATTAACACGGGAAAGTTGCGTCTGGTGCTTCAAGAATTGGTGGATTTGCATTTGTTGGTGGAGGCGAAAGAAGAGGAAGATTATTTTTATTACCCGGCTTTTGACCTGCACTCGATGTCTGTCGGGGATATCATTATTCGTTTTTCGCGTGTCCACGAGAGTAGGAACGAGGCATGGAAAAAACAATTTTCGGAAGCTATTCAAAAGGGATTTGCCGGGGATTCTCTGGTGTGAAAATAAAATAGTTGTAACATGCAGATTTGTAGGGACAATCTATGATTCTTGATAAAAAAGACGGGCGGAACGTAGCATTTTTTTGCATATTCCGTAAAACTTTCATATATTGTCGAACAAATAGAATGAAGTATGAGGAAAAGAATCGATTTAGAGTACATTTTCTCATCATCGGTAAGTATATTGTTCTCTCGTCTAAGTACCGCACCGGGGTTAGCGGAGTGGTTTTCCGATGATGTGAAACATGCCGGAAATATCTTCACATTCGTGTGGGATGGTGTTGATGAGCAAGCCGAGCTTGTGGATATGAAGAAGAATTCATTCGTGCGTTTCAAGTGGCTGGACGCGGACGATGAAGAGGAGTTTTTCGAATTTTCTCTGCACGTGGAACCTTTAACGGAAGAGGTTGCTCTGATTATCACGGACTTTGTAGATGATGACGAGGAAGCGGACGAAATCGAGTTGTGGAATAAACAAGTCGAGATGCTTCATCGGACGGTGGGGGGATGACGTGCTTCGCACATCGGGTTGAAAGTTTATAAGGTTTATAAAGTTCATAGACCCTGCGGGTGCTTTGTTTATGACAGTAAAGCTGTCAATTGAATTATTGACCTTATAAACTTTACGAACTTTATAAACCTTATAAACTTTTTCCTATCTTTGTAAATTCATTCGTGAAGAGTTAGATATAAAAATAGAAAAAATAATATAAGGTGCTAAAGATGAAGAAACTACACCTGTATATGCTGAAAAGCTTTGTAGGTCCTTTCGTGGCGACGTTTTTTATTAGTATGTTCGTCTTGATTATGCAATTTTTGTGGCGATACATTGACGATCTCGTGGGGAAAGGATTGGATGGTGACGTGATTATACATTTGTTGTCTTATGTGGCTTTGACCTTGGTTCCGATGGGATTGCCTCTGGCGGTGCTTTTGGCCTCTATCATGACTTTCGGGAGTCTGGGAGAGAATTACGAGTTGACGGCATTGAAGGCGGCGGGTATTTCTTTATACCGAATCATGCAACCGTTGATTTTTTTAATTATCCTGTTCACGATTGCGGCTTTCTTCTTTTCCAATAACGTACTTCCTTACGCGAATTTGAAAGCCAGTACCTTGCTTTATGATATCAAGAAACAGAAACCGGAATTGTCGTTGAAGGAAGGGGTGTTTATTAATGATATCGAGGGGTATAGTATTAAGGTGGATAAGATAGACAAGAAGACGGGGATGATGTATGACATGCTGATTTACAGTCACCCGAAAAACACCAGAAGGGGAAACTTTGAAACGACGATAGCCGATTCCGGGATAATGGAAGCCGATAAGTCCGGACTGTTTATGGAAGTGCAGTTGTATAACGGTTTTACTTACACGGATGAGGGCGGAAAGTCGGGGAATAAGGATACATATCCTTTCCGGAGGGTGAAATTCGATAAACAGTTTTTCGTGATCCCGTTGGCTGATAATCAATTGCAACGTTCGGATGATGATTTGTTCAAGGATAGTTACGGGATGTTGAATATTGTTCAGTTGGAGAATGCCGTTGATTCTTTGCAGAAACGATTGAGCGGACAGAAAAAAGGAACAATCAAAGGTATGTTGAGTGATAATTATCTGATAAAGAAAGAACGGAATCCACAACGGGATAGTGTGTTCGTGGAGGAAACGAGAGGGGAAGTGAGGGATTTGGATAGTTTGTATCAGAATTTTGACATACAGGAGCAGAAGAGTGCCGTGGATGCAGCTTTGAAGTTTGCCAAGAGTGCGCAGGAAAAGCATAGATGGGATTTGCAGGTAAATTCTAGGGATGAGGCGAGTATCCGCAGGTACAATATCGAGTGGCACCGGAAGTTCACGCTTTCGTTCGCTTGTTTTATCTTCTTCTTTATCGGTGCGCCTTTGGGAGGTATTATCCGAAAAGGAGGTTTGGGGGCACCCGTGGTTGTGTCGATATTCTTGTTTATCATGTATTACATTATATGGATGATGGGAGAGCGTGCGGCACGCGAGGGAGCATTGGAGCCGTGGCAGGGAATGTGGATTTCTTCCGTGATTCTTTTGCCGTTGGGGGCTATATTGACCTACACGGCGATGACCGATTCGGCTATAATGAGCAGTGAGTCTTACATGAATTTTATCAAGAAGATTGTCGGATTCTTTAAAAAAAAGAAAAAGGATGCGTAAATTGAGAATCGTGTACATGGGAACGCCGGATTTTGCGGTGTATCCTTTGCAGAAGTTATTGGAGGCAGGACAAAATATCGTGGCTGTCGTGACGAATCCGGATAAGCCTGCGGGGAGAGGGCAAAAGTTGCAGGAGTCCGCGGTGAAGAAATTTGCCGTGGAGCGGGGATTGCCCGTGTTGCAACCGGAACGTTTCCGTGACGAGCGATTTCTGGCGGAGTTAAAAGCATTTGAAGCGGATTTGCAGTTGGTGGTGGCGTTCAAGATGTTGCCGGAAGTGGTTTGGAATATGCCGCCCTTGGGTACGGTTAATTTACATGCTTCTTTGTTACCTGATTACCGTGGGGCTGCACCGATCAATTGGGCGGTGATAAACGGGGAGAAATATAGCGGGGTGACTACTTTTCTTTTGAAACACGAGATAGATACGGGAAATCTGATTTTTCAACAGCGGGTGGATATCAGCGATACCATGACTGCCGGAGAGTTGCATGATCAATTGATGACTGTCGGGGCGGATTTGTTGGTAAAGACCGTGGAGGCTATGGCAGAGGGGGAGTATCCTTTGCAGGATCAGATTGGGTTGTTGTCGGGACGTGAGCCGAAACATGCTCCCAAGATTTTTAAGGAGGATATGAAGATAGATTGGCAGCGGGAGCTGGATACGATATATAACCATATCCGCGGGTTGTCGCCGTTCCCGACCGCGTGGACGGAATTGAAACACAAGACTACGGGAGAATGTATCTCGTTGAAGATATTTGTAGCCGAACGGATTCCGGAAAAGCATGGTAAGGAAGTTGTATTGGTGTCTGACGGGAAAAAGAGTTTGGATATCCTCGTGAACGGGGGAATTATCCGGGTGAAAGAATTGCAGTTATCCGGTAAGAAGCGGATGGGAACGGAAGAGTTTTTGCGAGGCTTCCATATCGGAGAGTATACCTTGTAATATAATCGCGTATGCATATCGGGCGGGATAAGATGCGAAGACCGATGCTCCGAAGGTGCATCGGGGGGAGCGTGTTACTCGCTTTTGTCTTGGGATGGTGGTATTTCTTGCCCGCCCCTTTATTTCGGGTTCCTTATTCAACCGTGATTCTTGACCGTGAGGGTGAGATCATGGGAATGACTGTTGCCGGGGACGGGCAGTTTCGGGTATCCGGTCGGGGGCGTCTGTCGGGAAAGTACGTGGCAGCCTTACTTTGTTTTGAGGATAAACGATTTTTTACGCACGAGGGGGTTGACCCTTTGGCGGTGGCACGTGCCTTATGGCTGAACGTGCGAAGCGGTTCGGTGGTAAGCGGGGGGAGTACTTTGACGATGCAGGTGGTACGCCTTTCCAGAGAGAACCCGCCTAGAACGATTCCGGAGAAGATTCTGGAAATGTTCCTCGCGCTTCGGTTGGAACAAAGTTACAATAAATGGGAGATTTTGAATATGTACGCCGATTATGCCCCTTTCGGGGGGAATATCGTGGGGATACAGACGGCGGCACTCAAGTATTTCAATCGTCAACCGGATGAATTGAGTTGGGCGGAAGCGGCTCTTTTGGCGGTATTGCCGAATGCTCCCGCGTTAATGTATCCGGGGAAGAATATGCCGGAACTGAAGGCGAAAAGGGATAAGTTATTGCGGGAGCTTCACGAAACGGGGTATTTCGGTGAAGATGATCTGACGGTTGCCATAGCGGAACCTTTGCCCGACCAGGTGTACAGCCCGGAGTGTATAACCCCGCATTTGTTGGCGAAGGCTTACGGGCAAAGGAGAGGACAGATCAGTTCTACTTTTATAGACTCGCGATTGCAGGCTAGGGTGAACGAGATCGTGGCGAGGCATATAGAGGTATTGAGGCATAATCATATTTATAACGCTGCCGTGTTGGTGGCACATATCCCGACCGGGGAAGTGCGGGCATACGTGGGGAATAGTCCGAAAGTGAGGGAAAACGGGGGCAATCAAGTGGATATTATTACTTCTAACCGAAGTTCCGGTAGTATTTTGAAACCGGCGTTGTATGCTTTGATGCAGCAATCCGGTTACATCCTGCCGGGGACAATCGTGTCGGATGTGCCTTCCCGTTTTGGGAGTTATACCCCCTCTAATTTTAATAAAGATTTTCAAGGGATTGTACCCGCGGGGAAAGCATTGTCCATGTCTTTGAATATTCCGTTCGTTCGTTTGCTGCGGGAGTACGGGGTGGAGCATTTTTATGATGATTTGAAAAAGATGGGAATAACCACCTTGGATCGTAAGGCCGAGAATTACGGGTTGAGCCTTATTTTGGGCGGGGCGGAATGTAAGTTGTGGGATTTGTGTAATATGTACGGGGGGATGGCTTCTATTCTGAGGCATTATTCGGAATGTGACGGGGCTGGTTTTGACCACGAATTTAGGCGTTTGCGGGTATGGGGGGACGAGGTGACAGATAGTACGGTTATTAGGCAAAATGTGGTAACGGCTTCGGCGGTTTGGCTTACTCTCAAGGCGTTACAGGACGTGGAACGACCGGATTTAGAGTCGGGGTGGAAGAATTTTGCATCTTCAATGAATTTGTCTTGGAAGACGGGAACGAGTTTCGGTTTTCGGGATGCTTGGGCGGTCGGGGTGAACCCGGAGTACGTGGTCGGGGTGTGGGTTGGTAACGCGGACGGCGAAGGGCGTCCCGGACTGATCGGGGTGAGAGCTGCCGCACCGATATTGTTTGAAGTGGCATCCCTGTTGCGAACGGATGAACGTTTTTATATGCCGAGGGAAGAAATGGTGGAAATGACCGTGTGCCGGAAGAGTGGCTATCGGGCTTCCGATATCTGCCCGGAAACGGATACCGTGTGGATAGCCCGTGCGGGAGAGAAGACAGCCGTTTGTCCTTATCATCGTTTGGTAAATTTGGATTTGGCGGGGAAGTATCGCGTCGATTCGGAATGCGAGTCCGTCAATCGGATGAAGATAGAGCCTTGGTTCGTGTTATCGCCCGTGCAGGAGTGGTATTATGCCCGCACGCATGCGGATTACAAGAAATTGCCGCCTTATCGTGCGGATTGCCAACGGGGACAGGATGACGTGATGGAAATGATTTATCCTCAACGGGGATTAAGAGTGTTTATTCCTAAAGATTTAGGGGGTATCGTGAGAGGGGTTGTATTTGAAATGGCTCACCGGGAGCCGTCGACAGTGGTTTATTGGCATATTGACAATCAATTTTTGGGAACAACCCGTTATCATCACCAATTAGAGGTGAATGTTGCGCCGGGACGGCATGTTCTGCATTTAGTGGATGCCAAGGGGAATACGCTACGACAGAGTTTTGTGGTGGTGGATGGAGAAAAGTAAGGTTTGTAAAGTTCATAAAGTTTATAAGGTTCATAAAGTTACGGGTGTCCTTTGGACAGCATTCATTGACAGCTTTGCTGTCATCAACAAAGCGCCCGCAGGGTCAATGAACCTTATGAACTTTATAAACCTTATGAACTTTCGACTCCATTATTGTCTATTCACATCTCTGGAACTTGCTTGGGCGGTAGGCATGATTTGGATGTCGTTCAGGCAAATATGCGCGGGACGGGTGACGGCAAAGACGATGGTGTCGGCGATGTCTTCTCCCGTGAGCGGGATGAGCCCTTTGTAAACATTATCGGCAGCTTGTTGGTCACCCTTGTAACGAACAACGGAGAATTCGGTTTCTACCATGCCGGGGGCGATGTTGGTTACTTTGATGTTGTGTTTCAGCATGTCAATCCGCATGGCTTTGGAAAGGGCGTCCACTGCGTGTTTGGTGGCGCAATAAACATTTCCGCCGGGATATACTTCTTTACCAGCGACAGAGGCTATATTTACGATGTGTCCTTTATTATTTTTAATCATCAAGGGAGCGACTTCGTGTGTGATGTAGAGTAAGCCTTTCACGTTCGTGTCGATCATGCGTTCCCAATCATCCAGAATACCGTCTTGAATAGGAGAAGTACCCACGGCAAGTCCGGCATTGTTCAAGAGTACATCTATATTTTTCCACGTATCCGGCAGACCGGAAATGGCATCGTGAACTTCTTGTTGATTGCGGACGTCAAATTGAAGTGCCAGTACACGGGTTCCTTTAGCTTTTAATTCGTTTTCAAAAGCGGTTAAACGGTCACCCCGACGTCCGGTGATGATGATGTCATACCCGATTTCAGCTAATTTAATGGCTGTTGCTTTTCCGATACCGGAAGTTGCTCCTGTGATTAATGCTATCTTGCTCATAAGTACATTTATTTAAAAATCTGTTGTGCGAAGGTAGGTGTTAATTGATGAATTTGGAAATTTGGAAATGTGAAAAATGGGTAGGGCTTGAAATTTTTCTTACTTTTGGATTTTGTAACTTACAACTTGTAACCTGTAACTTGTAACCTGCAACGTGGCGAAGCCACATAAGACTATGTATAAAGAGATAGAATTAAGAATAACACCGGAAGAGGCGCATGATAAAGAAATCGTCGATGATTTGTTAGCGAAAAGATTGCACGTGGATAGCGAGAGAATCAAACATATAGAGATTCTTCGTAAGTCTATTGATGCACGGCAACGTCAAGTTGTGATACAGTTGAAAGTGGGAGTGCATATAGACCGGATAGAACAGAAAGAGAGGGAATTTGTTCCGTTGTACAAAGATGTATCACAAGCGGAAACGGTGGTAGTCGTGGGGGCAGGTCCGGCGGGATTGTTTGCGGCGTTGAGGCTGATTGAGCGGGGGAAACGACCGATAGTGCTGGAGAGAGGTAAACGTGTGGAAGATCGGAAGTTAGATTTGAACAGTCTGTATAAAACCGGGCTTGCCGATGAGGATTCGAATTACGGTTTCGGCGAAGGCGGAGCCGGGACTTTTTCGGACGGGAAATTGTTTACACGTTCCAAAAAGCGGGGAAATGTAAATCGTATTCTGGAAATTCTGGTATATCATGGGGCTTCCGAGAGTATATTGATAGACGCGCACCCGCACATCGGTACGGACAAGTTGCCGCAGGTGATTGTCAATATCCGTAAAACGATAGAGCAATACGGGGGAGAAGTACGGTTTAACAGCCGGGTGACGGATATTATTATAGAGGAAAATCGGGTGAGGGGTGTTGTCGTTGGTAATCAAGAGATTCGGGCGGAGCATGTGATTTTGGCGACGGGACATTCTGCCCGTGACGTGTATCGGATGCTGCATGCCCGTGACGTGTTGATGCAGCCGAAAGAGTTTGCAGTAGGATTACGGCTGGAACACCCGCAGGCTTTGATTGACCGGATTCAATATCATAATCCGCGAGGGAGAGGGGATTTCTTGCCTGCCGCGGAGTATAGTTTCGTGACAAACGTGGACGGTCGGGGTGTTTATTCCTTTTGCATGTGTCCGGGAGGTGTGGTTGTACCCGCTTGCACGGGACCCGGTCAACAGGTGGTAAATGGTATGTCGGCTTCGGGACGGAACACGGCATGGGCAAATTCCGCCATGGTGACCTCTATCGGGGAGGCGGAATTGGTCGGGATGAATTATAACGGTTTGTTTGCCGGAATGGAGTTCCAAGAGGATTTGGAACGAATGGCATGGGAAGAAGGTGGACGAAATTTATACGCTCCGGCACAACGATTAACTCATTTTCTGCGGGGGCATTTGAGCGAGAATTTGCCTAGGACATCTTATAAACCGGGAGTACGTGCCACGTTGTTCGGGGAGTGGTTGCCGGAAGTGGTGTACCGTCGACTTTGTACGGGATTGGAGCAATTCGGGAAGAAGGCGAGAGGTTTTATCACGGAAGAGGCTGTTCTGTTAGGCGTGGAGAGTCGGACGTCTTCACCTTTAAGGATTCCGCGGGAGGCGGAAGGTATGGAGCATCCCCAAATAAAGGGATTGTATCCGTGTGGTGAGGGAGCGGGATATGCCGGAGGGATTGTTTCCGCCGCGATGGACGGGGAAGGGTGTGCCGAGGTCATTTGTTAAAAGAAAAGGGTGATTTTGCGACTTAGTGGCTATACGAGTGTTAATTTGATTTGTTTTTTCAGGAAAAAATTTGCTTTAATCGAGAAAATACCTACATTTGTCGACATATAAGAAAATTTATTAGTTCTAATCCTAAAACTATTGATTATGAATAAAGCTCAATTAATTGACGCAATTGCTGAAAAAGCTGGTTTGAGTAAAGCAGATTCTAAAAAAGCATTAGAGGCTTTTGTCGCTACTGTTGGTGAATCTTTGAAAAGTGGAGATAAAGTAGCATTAGTAGGTTTCGGTTCTTTCTCTATCTCAGAAAGAAGTGCAAGAAGCGGAAGAAACCCGCAAACGGGAAAAACAATTGAGATTCCGGCAAAGAAGGTGGTAAAATTTAGACCTGGTGCTGAATTGGAAGGCCAACTATAATTACCATTTTGAAGATAAAAAGAGGGTGTTGAAAGACACCCTTTTTTTTGTGTTTGTAAAGTTTATGAAGTTCTTAAGGTTCATAAAGTTCGTATTATTCATGAAATTTTGTACTTTTACCTTATAAACTTTATGAGCTTTGTAACTTTATAAACTGTTTATATGCATTCGATTAGAGAACAAGTAGAGTATTTGAGCGAGTTCGTGACGGACTATAAAAATGATTTATTTACAAGATTGGTGAACGAGCGGACGAGTTATGTCACGATGGTGCTGGAGGATTTATACCAAGAACACAATTGCAGTGCAGTCTTGCGTTCTTGTGATTGTTTCGGGATTCAGAACGTGCATATTATCGAGGGGGAGAATAGTTTTCACGATAATTCGGAAATTTCCATGGGGGCTTCCGATTGGTTGACGATACATCGGCACAGGCAGAAAGAGAATAACACGATAGAGGCAATCGAAACGCTGCGTGCGCAAGGGTATCGGATTATTGCAACGACTCCGCACGAGCGGGATACATACATAGATCAGTTGGATTTGCAAGCGGGGAAAATGGCTTTTTTCATGGGAACGGAGTTGACCGGATTGTCGGACGAGGTATTGGCGAGAGCGGATGAATTTGTGAAAGTGCCCATGTACGGTTTCACGGAAAGTTATAATGTAAGTGTATGCGCGGCTTTATTGATGTATAGTGTCGTGCAACGGTTGCGACAGACGGATATCGACTGGCATCTGTCGGAAGAGGAGCGGGAACGGGTGTTGTTCACTTGGTATAAACGCTCCGTTAAAGCATCAAAACAGATATTAGAACGGTTTAATCAGAATCAGTAAGTTATGTACTATTTGAAATGTAAACATTGCAATCATCTTAACGAGGTGAAATCGGAATACATGGTGGTTTGCGGCTTGTGTAACCGGAAACTGGAGGATAACTTTAAAGATTGGAAAGTCCGTCACCCGGAAAAAACGTTTGAGGATTTTCAACGGGAGGTATGTTTGACGGAAGAGCAGGTGAAGAAAGGCGATTTGTCAAAACCCGCGGGAAAGAAAAACAAGAAGGGGATTATAGCCGGGGCAATAGGGGCTTTGCTGATGGTATTGTTTATCGGTTTGCTGGTAGGTGAGTTTATCAAAACATATAAGGCACAATTCGGGGATTCGGATGTTCCGGTGTTGGAACAACAATGGTACACGGGAAGTTATGCCAGTGGGGTTTCACTGACAACCCCGAAAGCAATGAAATCAGCCGGTGCAATGCTCCGTAACCAGTTGCCAGAGGAAGTACAAGCCTTAATCAAAGAGATGGATGTGTATTCGTATTCGGGTTATGGGATGGATTTGGCGTTTATATTTTCGGAATATGTCCCAGAAGTCGGAAAAGCTGATTTGGAAGGAGCTGCCGAAGGTGCTTTGAATGAATTAAAGAAGCAGCGTGGAGTGTTTGATTTTAAGAATGATAAGGCGTACGCACAGATGGGGAACATGATTGGTATTGTCATGCAGGGAACATTCGTGAAAGGGGGTACGGAATATGAATTTAATATCACGATTTATGCCGACGGACTGAAACTTTACCAGTTGGTTTCAAGTAATAAAAAAGGTGACGATATTGCCCGGGGTGTTGTCCGGCGAATATATGATTCGTTTAAAGTTGCCGGGCATGAAGAATCTAAAACAGAGTAGAAATGGATGAGAAGAAGTATTTTTTGGAGCAATTTGATGATATAAAGATATTGCGTTATGATGTTCCCGTGTTCGACAGTTTGACGTTGAAGGAGAAATTGTTTGTTTATTACCTGAGTCGTGCGGCATTGGCGGGAAGGGACATCCTCTGGGACCAGAATAACAGGTATAATCTTCGCTTGCGGAAGGTGTTGGAAAAAATCCTGCGGGATTATAAAGGAGATCGGGAAGCACAGGAATTTCAGCATTTTTTGGTGTATGCCAAGAAAGTGTTTTTTGCTAACGGGATTTATCATCATTATTCGATGGAGAAATTTATCCCGGAGTTTACCCCGGAATACTTTAAATCGCTTCTGTTGGCGGTTGGGGAAGAGGAAATGTACGGGGAATTGGAGAGAGTGATTTTTGATCCGGACTATATGGCTAAACGGGTGGTGCTTGACGATGGAAAAGATCTCGTGCAGGCTTCCGCGAATAATTATTACGAGGGAGTGACGCAAAAGGAGGTAGAGGAATTTTATCGGGAGAAAAAGAAACAGAATGAATTGATTTCTTGGGGATTAAATTCCACGCTTGTGCGTGACGAACAGGGGCGGTTACGGGAAGAGGTGTGGTATGTCGGGGGAAAGTATAGTAAAGAACTTACCCGTGTTGTGGAAAACTTGGAGAAAGCGGCTGAATACGCTTGTAACGAGCATCAGAAGGAAATTATAGATTTGTTGGTACAATATTATCGGACGGGCGACCTTGCACTTTTTGACCGGTATTCGATCGAGTGGGTGAAAGAAAGTGCTGCCCCCGTTGATTTTATAAACGGTTTTATCGAGGTGTACGGTGATCCTCTGGCGTACAAGGCAAGTTGGGAGTCTGTGGTACAGATTATGGATGAAGAGGCTTGCAAACGCACTCGTAAGTTGGCGGATAATGCCTTGTGGTTCGAACGGAATGCCCCGATAGACGAACGTTTTAAAAAGAGCGAGGTCGTGGGGATTATTGCCCGTGTGGTACAGGCTGCCATGTTGGGCGGGGATTGTCATCCAGCAACTCCTATCGGGATCAATCTCCCGAATGCCGAGTGGATACGGGAGCGTTACGGGAGTAAATCCGTGACTTTGGATAATATCACGTACGCGTACAATCAAACCTCGTTGACTTCCGGCGTGCTGGACGAGTTCGCCTATTCGGAAGAGGAGAAGGAGTTGGTGCGGAAATACGGTTATCTGGGTGGAAACGTGCACACGGATTTGCATGAATGTCTAGGACATGGTTCCGGCAAAATGTTGCCCGGGGTGGGACAAGAGGCTTTGAAGAATTATTATTCCACGATAGAAGAAACGAGGGCTGATTTGTTCGCGCTCTATTATGTCATGGACCCGAAGTTGGTCGAACTGGGGGTTATCCCGTCTTTGGATGTGGCTAAAAGCGAGTATTGCAATTATATACGCAATGGTTTGATGGTGCAACTTACACGAGTGAAGTTAGGAAATAATCTGGAAGAGTCGCACATGCGCAACCGTCAATTGATAGCGTCTTGGGTGTATGAAAAAGGGAAAGCGTCAAACGTGATTGAACGGGTGGTACGTGACGGTAAGACTTATTTCACCATTCGGGATTATGATGCGTTACGTCAACTATTCGGTAAGTTACTGGCAGAGATTCAGCGGGTGAAGTCGGAAGGGGATTTCGAGGGAGCCCGGAATTTGATCGAGGGGTATGGTGTGCGGATTGATCCCGTTTTGCATCAAGAAGTTTTGGAACGTTACCGGAAGTTGAATGTTGCCCCGTATGCCGGTTTCGTGAATCCTGAATATAAATTAGTAGAAAAAGAAGGAAACATCACGGATGTGGAAATAACGTATCCGACGGATTTCTTGGCACAGATGCTGGAATACGGGAATATATGATTATAAAGAATGTATATGATACCAATAATACTTGCTAATATTACTTTACCGTTGACCGATCCGGTATTGAAGTTTTTGTTGATTCTGATTATTATATTGGCAGCCCCGTTGTTGCTGAATAAATTGAGGATTCCCCATTTGTTGGGATTGATTATCGCGGGAGCCGTGATTGGTCCTAACGGGTTCAATCTGGTATTGAGAGATAGTAGTATCATTCTTTCCGGGACTGCCGGATTGCTGTATATTATGTTTCTGGCGGGACTGGAGATTGATTTGGGCGATTTCAAGAAGAACAAATGGAAGAGTCTGACTTTCGGTATGTACACCTTTTTAATTCCCATGGCATTGGGGACATTGGTGGGACTTTACGTGTTGAATTTTTCGATGTTGACATCCGTTTTGCTGGCGAGTATGTTTGCGTCGCACACGTTGATCGCTTACCCGATTATCAGCAAATTAGGTATCACGAAAGATAAGTCCGTGGGGATTACCGTGGGGGGAACCATGATCACGGATACCTTGTCGCTGTTGGTGTTGACGGTTATTGTCGAGATGGCGGTGGGGGATATGGATGATTGGTTCTGGTATCGGCTGGGGGCGGCAATTATTATTTTCTTCGCTTTCGTGATGATCGTGTTTCCTTTGGTTGGACGTTGGTTTTTCAAACGATGTGACGATAATATTTCACAGTATATATTTGTGTTGGTTATGGTATTCCTCGGTGCTTATCTGGCGGAGCTGGCAGGACTGGAATCCATTATCGGGGCGTTCCTTGCCGGAATGGCTCTCAATCGGTTGATACCCTCGACTTCTCCTTTGATGAACCGGGTGGAGTTCGTCGGGAATGCTATTTTTATTCCTTTTTTCCTGTTGGGGGTGGGGATGTTGATTGATTACCGGGCTTTCTTCACGAATATAGAAACAATAAAGGTTGGAGTCGTTATGATTGTGGTTGCCACGGTTGCTAAATACGCGGCTGCATGGTTGACACAAAAGACTTTTCGCTTGTCACTGGATCAACGCCGGGTGATTTTCGGGTTGAGTAATGCGCAGGCAGCGGCAACTTTGGCTGCCGTTATGGTGGGATATAACGTGATCTTGGGAGAAACACCTGCGGGAGAGCCGATTCGGCTGTTGAACGAAAGCGTGTTGAACGGTACGATTCTGATGATTTTGGTTACTTGTACGATGGCTTCTTTTGCCGCACAAAAGGGGGCGCACAATATAGCGATGGCAGAGGAACCGGAGGACAACGGGGAGATGGAGGAACATAAAGAGCGTATTTTGATACCCGTGTCATACGAAAGAAATGTGACGGAACTGGTAAATTTGAGTACGGCGATTAAATCGAAAAAGAATAAGGACGGGTTATTTGCTTTGAACGTCATTAATAATAAAGTGTCGGATGAGGCTGCTTTCAAACAGGCAAAGAAAGTGCTGAATATGGCAGTGACGACGGCATCCGCGACGGACAACAGGTTAAATGATTTGTTACGCTACGATTTGAACGTGGTAAACGCTATTATCAGCGTGATAAAGGAACAAGGGATCACGGATCTCGTGTTGGGATTGCACCAAGGAAAAAGAGCGACTTCTTCATTTTTGGGTAATATGACCGAGGGAATATTAGGGCAGAGTAACGTGAATACTTTGGTGTATCGTCCGATGCAGCCTATTGCCACGGTGAAACGGCATTTGATTGTTGTCCCGGAACAGGCGGAGAAAGAGGTCGGTTTTTCCATGTGGGTAAACAAGGTCTGGAATATTATCCAGAACACGGGAGGTAAGGCTATATTTTACGGGACGGAAACGACTTTGGGATATTTGAAGGATATCTATAAAAAGCGTCCGATTGAAGCGGAATTTACCGTTTTCGACGATTGGGACGATTTCTTGATTATTTTCCGTGAAACGAGAGAGAATGATATGTTGTGGGTGATCATGAGCCGGAGAGATCGGATTTCTTACCACGCGAGTATGAATCGTATCCCGAATTACTTGAGCAAGTATTTCCAGATGAACGGCTTTGTGCTGGTGTACCCCATTCAGGCGGGAGAAACGGATAACAGGTATCTTGTTTAGTGCTATTTACAAGATAAATAGAAATGGGGGTGACTTTCTAAATGATAGTCACCCCTTCGTTGTGTTTATGTTTAGGTGAATTAATTGTATTGCATCATGGCCGACGTGTGTTTGTAGATAATATCGACAACTTCGCCATATCCTTCAAATTCCTTGTATATAGTCGGGTTGCCCTCTGATATAATGGAATTTCTGGAAGCATCGACAAAATGAACTTTCCCATTTGTGGTTCCGATAGCAATTCCGGTATAACCGAACATCGTGTATCCTTCATTGAAACTTAAAGCCGTGATCGTGGCTCCTGCGTTGAAGAATACGGTTGTTTTGTTCGTGTTCACTTGATAACAATAGAGTATATCGTTATTTATGCCCCCTGTGAAGAACAGATAATCACCGGAGCGGTGGCATAAGAATTTTGTTTTAGCGGTAATCTGATCTCCTTTAGGTAATTCTTTCAATATGTCACTAACGGGGTTAATTTGTAATTTCCCGATAGATGAAGACGGCATGTAGCAAGATTGTATCCAGTGTTTCCCGTTTGCATCTTTTAAGATGAAGTAAAAATAGGAGTCGTTCCAACTGGTCATCAAGTCGTCTTTACAAGGACAGGCGTATATCAAATTGTAATCACCCAGATTGTCCAGTGGTACATAGTTTTCCGGCCATTCCCCCGTACTTGAGGATACGACAGCCATTCCCGCACGGTTGTTTCCTGCCATGGAAACCAGAATGAAACGTTTGTGTTCCGGTGTGGCGTCATACGCTAAAATCGTGTTTGTCATCGAGGAATTTGCCGGTTGTACCAATAGTGTGATATTACCACCGCTAACACCGTTATCCACGTCTATATTCATAGGTATATTGCTATAAGCATTGGATTGAAAAGCATTCGAAACGGTAATCATGCGATTGTACAGGCTCCCGTCGCTGTTTAACAACAGGTTTATTCTCTCGTTGTAGCAAACATCCACGGGTTCGAATATCTCGGGAACTTTTTCATTTACAAATTCATGTTCTGTCAGTATAACTTTCTTTAGGGTTACTCCATCCAGTTCTAAAGGACCTTGTCCACCGCGTTGAATAACGAGAACCTGATCATCCGCACTGTAACTTGAAGAGAAATGTTGAATTAATCTCACCGGGTTGCTTCCTAGGTCTTCTCCCTCGTGAAATTGTTTGTACAATTCTTTTTCGTTCCAGTATTCAAATCCATCCGGTGTTTCACCGTTACCGGGTACTTTTATGAATCCAAGACGGGACGTTCCGCTACTTTCTTTATAAAGTACCATGAATCCGGTTTTATAACGAGTTTCCACGCGGAGGATAAACATTCTGCTGTTTTTATAGGAAATATTTGTCCTCTCGTCTGTCAGGTATAATGACACGTAAAAGTCTTTGATCTCCGGGAAAACATATTTCAACACCTTGTCATGTGAAATGGTGTCCTTGTCAACAAGCCACGTGTAAGTGAAGTGGGCTTCATCTTCCGGATTCTTCCAAGTAATTTTGGGTTCGAGAACAAATTCCGTTCCCTCGATACAGGAGGAGCCGGAGTTTGAGCTTCCCGGTAATTCTATTGTCACTAAATCTTGAGGCAAATAATTGTAATTCCCGTCGTCGTCCACGCATGCGCTTAATCTGCAGATGAACCATGCCAAAAATAATATCATTAATTTTCTCATAATATTCTTTCTTTTCATGTGATGATTAATAACCTAACACGGGGATATCCGTGGACATATCGTCTAATCCCAATTCTTCGTCCGGATAAGGCGTTCCGGCATAACGTAACCGTAATAATTCCCGTTTGAATTGCAAGGCAAGGGCTCTACGCTCGTCATAGTTTTTGTTTTCCCAGTCACCGGTTCCCGTGACGTCAATTAATTTCTGGAATTTAGGTATGGAATATTTTCCCAAGAAAACATCTTCCACGTCACTGTCCCACCATCCCGGACGGGATATCTCCGTGCTGAACCATATAATTTGTCGGGAATAAAGGCTCTGCCCGCTAAGTATTTCCGTACCGTCAGCGATATCGACAACCAGTCGAACTTTTTGATTCAAGCCTTCCTGTTTTAACGTGATGTAAAGCGTGTCCATTGTTTGGCCGGCTTTAAACAAAGCTTTGTCTGGCAGTGCGAATTGAGAGGATGAAGCCGTCGTGTATTGGCTGTTTGCTTTTAATACTATTTCTTTTGCCTCGGTTAAGGGCATACCCACGAGTTTTACGGGTAACGGTATTTCTATTTGTTGTGCCGAACCGTAGAAGAAGAACGATATCTCCATTGAGTCCGTGTAATCATTCACGAATTGCACGTAATGTTGTGAGTCATATAAAGGGATATTTTCTTTGCTGCAAGCGTTCAATAACCCTGCTAATAAACCGAATAGTAATATTTTTTTCATAGTTGTTCTCCTTTATCGTTTAGAATACATCTTCTTTTTCCGGGATGGGAAGTACAAATTTGTTTCCCACGTTTACGGTTTCTCCGCCATTCTCGATGGCTATGTTCAAGCGTTTGTAAAAGAAAAACAGTTGACCTTCCGTCAAATATTCCTTTTTCATTTCCAGCGTTAATTCCTTCTGGTAACGATTCATGTCAACTGTCCGGTTGTCAGCTTGGTACGCGTCTCTGACTTTTTGCAAGTATACTTGGGCGTTCGTCGCATCGCTGGTATTATAGCGACATTCGCTGATGATATAATACATTTCAGACAGACGCAATACCGGAATCAGGTTAAAATTCGGTGTGACATCGGGAACTTCCGTGTCGAAAGATTGCCACTTTAATAAGTTGTACAATCCTGTTTCATAATTATATTCACCCAGATTCTTTCTCGAATCGTCCCCGTCTTCCGTGAAGAAGTCCGTCCATGCTTTTAGTGCGAAACGTGTGTTGTTCGTGGTTTTAAATTCGTCGTATAAGTCCGTTAATTTGTCATCATACAAGGCAAACATAATTTCCGATTTATACTTGGTATGCAATCCTTTACCGGAAGTTAATTCACTTGTTGAGGCAAAACGTAACGCGTCTTCACCACCTTCTGATGCTACAAAATGTTCCAGAACGAAACGAGCTTCTTTTTCGGCATTCGTTTCATCTCCGGCATACATGTATACCCGGGCGAGCAAACCGTGAATGGCTATGTAATTTAGTCGGATACCGCGGGAATTGAAGAAACGACCTAAATTTATACTTTGCGGGGTGTATCTCCATGTTGCGGAATACAAACCGGTTTCTGTTACATGGGTAGAATCAAAGTGGGCTACCAGATCTTTGGCTTTCGACAGATCACCGATCACGAGTTGCAAGAAATCGGATGTTTTTTGTTTCGGTTCATATTTTGACGGGTAAGTCGTGAAATAAGGTAAATACGTACCGGTTGCGTTCACTTTTGGGGACGGGGCGAATAAACGTAATAAATCGAAGTGAATGAATGCGCGCAAGGCAAGGGCTTCTCCCTCGATTAAGTCTTTTTCTGCTTTTCCCAACGGGAAGAATGTTCCGTCCTTTTTTTGAATCTCTTCAATTAATTTGTTACAGTTCGCGATGGCATTATACATCTGTATCCATAGATTGTCAATCATTTTTTTGGTATCTGCCAGATCGTAGTTGTAAGTTGCGACTTCCGGGTAAGCTTTATTCAACCTGTCGGCATTGTAATCCTGTGCGAGTACGCTTATCAATCCCCACGATAGTTCCCGCCCGTATAGACCTTGTTGAGAAAGTTCCTGATATATTCCGTTCAATGCATTACGAAAGCCTGAATAATCATCAAATAATTTCTCGTCCGTTACCTGATTTTCAGGAGAAACGTCTAACCAGTTTCCACAACCGTTCAAGGTAAACAAAGTGATGGTTGCCAGAATGATATAGTATTTTATTTTGTTCATAGCATCATGATTTAGAAAGTTGCATTTAAAGAGAAATTAAATGTACGGCTGAAAGGGTAGGATAGTCCTCTTTCTTGTTTCACATTCGAGATGTGAGCGACATCACCCATTTGGAATTGCAGGCGGAGCATACTCAAACCGAAACGATGGATTAATTCACGATTAAAATCATAACTTAAACTCAATGAGGTGAAATCTATCGCGTTGTAGTCTTGTACGAATCTGGACGTCGGGCGTGTAGTTTCGCTTCTATCCTTGATGTCTTTTAGTGTGGTACGTTGTCCGGCTGATTCCCAGCGTTGTGTCAGTACGCGTTTATCCGCATTCTGGTAACGCAGGTCAACGCACTCCACTTTTTCCACGAGAGTCGTGTTGTATACTTGTGCGCCGAATTCATACATAAAGGAAGCGAACAACGAGAAATTCCTGTAACGCAGGTTTACCCCGAAACTACCTTGTGCATCCGGTTCCTTGTCTCCGAGAATCTGTTGTTGGGAGGAAACATAATCGTAAGAAATTGTTCCGTCCCGGTTTACAAATATCTCCTTTCCGTCGCTGGGGTTGATACCCAAGGATTTCATACCCCAAATAGCTGTTAATGAACTGCCTTCCTCGTATTTTATAAGCGGTTTGGCATAGGTTAAGTTCTTTTTATCATTTTCAAATTTGGCGAATTCCTCGTCAACACGGGTGTTGTATGCCTTTAACGACTCGGAGATTTTCATGATCCGGTTCTTGTTATGTGCCATGTTCCCGTACAGGATAACATCCCAGTTTTGCGTTTTGTACACGTTGGCACGCAGGATTATTTCATATCCCCGGTTTCGTACTTCTCCAAGATTATCCTTGTAAGATTCGAATCCCGTGGATACCGGAATAGTCACGTCCGTGATCAAATCTTTAGTCAATTTGTTATACCAATCGGCTTCCAATGTGATGTTGTCGTTAAATAATCCCAGAACCAGACGGAGGTTTAATTCGTTTGTCTTTTCCCATGTTAATTTATCATTACCCATGTAGAATAGCGTCAGTCCGTTGCCCGTGCCGTAATACTTGTCAGAGATTTTATACGTGTGTTTTGCGGCGTAAGCGGGGAAGTTTACTTTACCGGTTTGTCCGTAAGTACCGGTTAATCTTAGCTGGCTGATTTTATCCAATTTCTGCATAAAATCGTATTTATGGAAATTGACTCCCGCACCGATAGCGTAGAATGAAGCTGTTTTGTTATCTACCCCGAATTCGGAAGAACCGTCCATGCGGTAGGAGGCATCTAGTAGATAAATATCTTGAAAAGAATAATTTAAAGCGGCGTACACGCTGGATAGACGGGTGTGATTATCGGAGAATGTGGGAGCATCCGATTTTTCAGCGTACATGGGGGAACTTAGCTCTCCGGAAGGGAACCCACGGAAAGTGGTGCTCTCGTAGCTGTATTTGTTCTCGTTTAATTCGACTCCGACCGAGAAGTTGATGTTGTGATTGCCTAACGTCTTCACGTAATTGGCGAATGCTTTAAAGTTCCAGTTTATTGTTTCGGAATTGCTCTTGTCCAATGTCCCTTTTTGTACGCTTAAGTCCTCGGTACTATTCTTGAACGTGGCAGATTCCGGATCGACGAAAACGGAAGACCACTCGTTTGTTTTCGTGATTGAGAATTGGGCTTTCATTTGGAATCCGTCCATGATATACCAGTTCACACCCAGATTATCCGTCAGTGAACTGTAATTATTGTGACTGAAATTCTTCATTAGTTTTGCCTCGTAATAAGGATTTAAACGGGTATCGTTAATATGCCATTTCAAGTCGTTCACGTAGTTTCCGTCAATATCTTTGTAAGACACGTAAGGTAGGCGGCGGGTATATTCGCTGAAATCCCCATAAGGTGAGTTTGTACCTTTGGTAACATCATAACTGACTTCGTTGCGCAATTGTAAGTTCTTTACCCGGTAATCCAGCATAAAAGAAGAGCCGATACGAGTTCTCCCAGACTCTTTCATTACTCCGTTTTGTACGTCATAACGCATGGTGATGCCGAATCGAAAATCGTTGGAACCACCCTCGACAAACAGGCTGTGTTTGTGATTAAAGGGATTTCTCAAGGGCAAGGAAATCCAATCGGTGTTCACGCCTGCCATGATGTTGTTTCTTTTCTCGATATATTCTTGTTGCAGGCTTTGGTATTCTACGGGAGCTTCAGAGTCAAAGAAGCCTGCCAAGCGTTCAGCCTCCAACTTCTCACTTGCGTTCATCAAGTTGTAGTCAGAGATATCCGGTACAGTTAATTCTCCCATGAAGTCGTAAGAAACACGGAGTTTGCCGGGTTGTGGAGCCACGGTTTCAATCACAATCACACCGTTGGCGGCACGGGAACCATACAAGGCTGTTGCGGCAGCATCTTTCAGAATCGTGATGTTCGCTATCCGGTTCGGGTCGAAATCGTACACTTTATCTATTTTTACCTCATACCCGTCCATGATAAACAGGGGGGAGTTGGGGTTGTTCTGTAAGGCCGTTTTGGATACGGAATTTTTGTCGAGTTCCATAACGCCCACGCCGGAACGTCCGCGGATGTAAAATTCGGGAACAGTATTCGGGTCGGACCCCATGTCGTTATTTTTCATGATGCGCAAAGAGGGATCGAAAACTTGTAATGCCGATATGACATTTCGTGAAGCAACCTTTAACAATTCTTTTTTCTCTACCCGGATGGCTGATCCCGTGAAGCTGGATTTTTTTACGTTAGCGTAACCGGTAACCACGACATCTTCCAGACTTTCTTTTTTCTCCCGGAGAATGATCTTGATCTCTTTCTGGTTTGATAGCTCGATTTCTTGTGTTTCAAAACCAAGAAAACTAACCACCAGTGTGATGTTCTTGATATTCGGAAGTGTCAGTTTGAATTTGCCGTCTTTATCCGTGGCGGAACCTACTTGTGTTCCCTTTATCATGATCGTTGTTCCGGGTAAAGGGGAGTTGTTCTCGTCAAGTACGACACCGCTGATTTCTTTATTCTGTGGTGTATTATCATTTTCTTCCTTTAATTTTATAACGACCGTATCGTCGATAATCTGATACGTGAAATCTGTATTTTCAAGGCAGAGGGTTAAAACTTGCGTGAAAGGTTTCTTTTCTGCTTTCACGGTGACGAGCGGAGCTTTATTAACTATTTCCAAGTTATACAGGAATTCGTAACCTGTTTTGTTTTTTAGTTCTTTGAGGACATTTGCCAAAGTTTCATTTTTGAAATCGACACTGATGATTTTGTCCTGAATTTGAGTTCCGTTCCCTGCAAACGAGAGGGAGGCAAAACATAGGGTAAATGTAATTAACAGATACCGGTTTAGTAGGTTATTGATATTTTTTTTCATAAGTTGTGTTATGGTTTATGTTAATTATCTTAAGTATTAATTACCATAAAAGTCATGCTCAATAAACGAACGTTTATTACTTGTTTAAGTGCACGTTTCAAAACGCCGCACAAATAACAAACTATCATCTATATATCAGGTGATTAGCATTTTACTGCAATCCCTATAAAAAAGTTTTTTTCTCTCCTTTTTTACGATTAATAAACGTTGGATTAATGACATAAATTCTCGTTTTAGATAGTGATACTTCATTGTATAATTCTCCCGTTTACCGATACTTTTCAGTTCAGTATTAAGTTTTTTAATGATTCGTTTATCGTGTCATTTCAGATTGATATCAAGATACAGAAATGACATTTACATCCTCTATTCCTTTAGTTTAACAATTATATTATTCTTTTCCAGTTCAAACCTCACGTGTGTCGTTAATTCTATAATATTACAAATTTCTTTGATGCTGCTGTATTTAGGTACGCTTCCCTCGAAATGATATTGTTTTGCCGCTTCATCCTTGAATGTTACTTGTACATCGTACCATCTGGATAATTTTTTCATGATGTTTTCCAGACATTCGCTGTCAAAGTAGAAACGGTCGTTCATCCACGTGGTGTAATAGTGCGGGTCTACTTTCTTTATGGATATTTTCCCGTCTTTCAGAACTGCCTGCTCGCCCGGGATTAATATTTGGCGTTTGTCCCCGTGTAATATTTCGATTTTTCCTTTTGCCAGTGTCGTGTGAGAATAATTGTCATCATTGTAGTCCATCACGTTAAAAGCTGTTCCCAGTACTTTGACGGAGTAATCTTTTGTTGTCACGATAAACGGTTTTTCTTTATTCTCGGTCACGATAAAGAAAGCCTCGCCTTCCAAGTGTACTTCCCGAACGGAATCTGAAAAGATAACGGGATACTTCAATGAGGAAGATGAGTTTAGCCATACTTGGGTTCCGTCGCAGAGAGTGATGTTATATTCTCCTTTAAGAGGAACTACAAGCGTGTTATAGATTTCTATCGTGTTACTCGTTGTTTGCGGGGTATAGACAATTCCTTCGTCTTTCGCGGATAGTATCCGGGTTCCGTTGATCTCTGTCAACGAGAGTGTATCCTCGGAAAGGACGAGTGAACTACCATCTGATGTATATAGAATAGCTTTTTTATCACCCGGTAATATTTTTGCCAAAGTTTGTTCTGTCCGCGGGGGAGTGTGATGAGGATTATCCAGCAAGAGATAAAGTCCGCATGCTAAAACAGGTAACATGAATATGGCAGCATATTTTACTATTCGTATTTTATACTTTCGGCGGATGGCAATTTGAAGTTTATCCTTCATCTGCGTCCAATATCCGGGATGTTGTAGTTTTTTCATTTCAACCCAATCCCGGATGATTTGTTCGTCTATATTTTCTTGCTCGTTTGGCATGGTTCTGTGATATTGTTTATAATAATAACAAATATGACGCAGAATCTACCTAGTCATTTTTCCAACTTTTTTTTCACTTTCTCTTGAATTTAACATTTCGAAGAAGGAAAAGTAATACTAAAAGGTGTTTTCGTAAATGTTTAAAGGCGGTTGTCATGTGCGCCTTCACGGTGTGATAAGAGATTTCCAACTGTGTGGCGACATCTTCATAGCGTTGACCTTGTAAATATACCCGCTTGAATATCTCTTTGCATTTGGCAGGTAAAGATTCAATGGCAGTATCCAGTCGTTCCAGTTGTTGCATGTGGGCGATTTCTTCCTGTACATCTTTATCCGGGATAAATTCTTGAGCGGGAGAGAGGGGAACCATTCTCTTTTTCGAGAAGTTTATGTAATTTAAAGAAGCGTTTTTCACACAAGTAAATAGAAATGAAGGAGTCGCGAACTTTAGGCGTTTACTTTCGAACAAGTGCAGGAATACATCTTGAACAATGTCTTCCGCCGGTTCTTGTGCTCCGATCAGCTTTCTGGAATAAAGAACCAGATGACTAAAATAACGATTGAAAAGTTGTTCCAGTAATATGACTTGATCCTTTTCCATTTGTTTTTTATGTGATATATTCCTGACAAAATTATAATTTCTTCTTTAATGAACAATAAATTTCATTTACTATATATTGGCGATCTTGTGTGAAATACGAAGGATAATTCGATTTACAGGGATATAATCCCCATTTATGGGGATGGGTGCCCGTGCTTTTACCCGATTTTGAGGATGTTATTGCTTCGGATACTTTTGTACTTTTGATGTCGTGAAATATTATAAATAATTCTATAAACTGATGAATAAACTTGGTGGAGAGTCGAATATTTCCAATATTTGTGATAAAAATACTACTATGAATTCACGTTTATTTTCTGCTGATATGAAACTGGCAGATGTTATTCATGCCGATTATTCGCTCTTGTTGCTTTTGCATCGTTTCGGGTTGAATCTGGGATTCGGGGACAAGACCGTAAAGGAGTGTTGTGAGGCGAATCATGTATCTTGCCCTCTGTTTCTGATGATCTGTAACGTGTACAGCAATGAAGCGTATTTGCCCACGGATAAGGAAATCGAGCGTATCGGGCCGGATGTAGACCAGTTGATTGCTTACTTGAAAAATTCTCATGATTATTATCTCAATAGCCGGATGTTCGTGATAGAGGAACAGTTGAAGGAGATTTCCGAGAATTGCGAGGAACATCATAAAAAGATACTTCATCTTTTTTTCAACGAGTATAAGAATGAGGTTATCCGACATTTCGCCTACGAGGAGGACACGGTTTTCCCCTATATTTCCGGTATCGTGCACGGGAGTCGTTCGGGAAATTACGAGATCGAGGAATTCAAGGAGAATCACAGTAATATAGATGATAAACTGAATGACTTGAAAAATATTATAATGAAGTATTTACAAGGAGATGCGCTGTCGGAAATGCGTATCCGGGTGCTGTTCGGTATATTTTCATTAGAAGAGGATTTAAGCAAACATTCTTTAATCGAGGATAAAATTCTAATCCCGTTAGTCAAGAAATTAGAACAACAGTATGGCAAGCAATAATAAATGTTATCGGATTGTTATTATTGAGCCGTCAATGATCATATCGACCGGTTTGCGGAAGTTAATAGAGATTAGGCATGATTTTGAGGTTGTTGCCTTACTTGCCGATTGCTATCATTGCGTGGAGAAGATAAATCATCTCGAACCGGATATTATTATTATTAATCCTTCGACCGTGGAGCCGAAAAGGCGACAACACTTGGAAGAGTTGTTCGAGGGAATGAGAAATGCGGCTTTAGTAGCTTTGGTATATCAATATATAGAACCGGAAGTGTTGAAACAATATCACACGGTGATCGACATCTCGGATGATTCGGAGAAGATAGCACAAAAGTTGTTGCAATCGCTGGATGCGCTGAATGCTCCGTCTGACGCGGCAGATAAAAATGAACTTTCCGAGCGGGAGAAAGAAATATTGGTGTCATTGGCAAAAGGGAAAATCAATAAGGAGATTGCCGACCAGCATCATATATCCGTGCACACGGTCATCACGCACCGGAAAAATATCATCCGGAAAACCGGGATTAAGTCCGTATCGGGACTTACGGTGTATGCTATTTTGAATAATCTCATTGATATTAATGAGGTGGAATGATTTTTTGTCGAAAATATACCTAATGTAGGGGATTGTGGGGAAAGAGTAAAATCGAGATCTTTGTAATGTTAATAATATGATTTTTCTTTTCAACGTAAGCCATTGAAAAAATTTTGCCAAAAAGCTCTCGTCGTACAGACGGGAGCTTTTTAATTTTCCTGCATCAACCGTGCACCCCTGTAAGCGATGGCGTATAAGATGAACGTTAGGGCTATGAGCGTGGCGATAAACCATTGCCAGCCGAAGTTGTCGAGGACGACGCCGGTGGCTGATCCCCATACGCTGGAACCCATGTAATAGAAGAGAAGGTATATGGATATGGTGACAGAGCGTTTTTGTAGATTGTAGTCGCTCACGACACGGTTACAGATGACATGCACCACGAAGAAATTGAACGTGAAAATGGCTAGCCCCAGAGTGACGATCCAGAAATTGTTCACGTACAACAACAGGAGTGCCGCCACGGACGATAATACGATGGTTTTCTGTATCTTGAAATGGTTGTATCGTGCGGTGAGTTTTGCGGTAGCGATAGAACCGAATACCCCGAAAATATACATGAAGTAAATGTAGTGAATCAAGTAATCCGGAAAATTGAAAGGCTCTTTCACGAGGTAGAAACCTAGATAATTGTACAGGCTCACGAATATTCCCAGCATAAGTGATCCAATCAGATAGAACGGGAGTAATTTGGCTGAAGTGAGCAAATGCAAATTGGAAATGATGAGTGATTTGAAGTTCTCTTTCTTCGGCTTGAAATTAATGGAACGGGGACTGAAAATCAAGAATAAGATCGCGAAGACGGCACATAACACTCCGATAGAAGCGGATGCTGTCCGCCACGAGAATTCCGTGCTGAGATATGAGGAAATCACGCGTCCGCCCATTCCCCCGAGTGCGTTTCCGGCGATGTATAACCCGGTAATTTTACCTTTGTTCTTGGGTAATACTTCTTCCGATATGTATGCCAGCGATACGGATGTCGCTCCCGATAGCAAAAAGCCTTTTAAGGCACTGAGCGTCACGAGCAAGAAAAAGGAATTTGAATACGAACAGATTACCGAGGCGACAGAAGAGGACAATAGTGCCGCACTGATTAAATTTTTTCTTGGGATACTGTCCGCCACGAACATGGCGGTAAATAGTCCGATGACCATACCTAAGGTTGAAAACGAAATAGCCAGACTGCTATAACTTGCCGATAGGTTGAACTCGTGTGCAAGATCGGGCAATAACGGTTGAAAATAATACAACTGTGCAAAACAAGAGAATCCCGACAAGAAGACACATATCGAGATGATATTGTCTTTCGTGCTTTTCCCGGATGTGCTTATTTCTTGACAATTATCCATTTCATAGTCCTTAAATTCCGGTGCAAAAGTAAGCAATCCGCGAACAGATTGTCCTGTTATTTTGTTTTTTTTCGATAGAAACCTTCTGCTCCTGTTTTTCGTTAGAAGGGATAGTAGGAACATAATGTTAAACAGATAAATAGGAAAGATTATGAGAGGAAAGATTTTGATGGTAACCCTATGGATTGCCTCGTTATTTGTTTTTGCCGCTTGTCATGATGACGATGATGATGATGATGATAAGAATTACAAGCCGGGAAAGAGTGTCGTGGAAGCTTTTACGGCGAAGTTCCCGAACGCGACAGCCGTGACATGGGAGAAAAACGGTGTGTATGAGAAAGCTGAATTCCGTGAGGCGGGGCAGGAATGTGAGGCTTGGTTCGGTAAAGACGGCGAATGGGTGATGACGGAGAAAGATATGCTGTACGCTAATCTGCCGGAAAAGGTAAAAACCGGATTTACCGGAAGTATATACGGCTCTTGGAAAGTTGAGGATGTGGAGTACGTGGAGCGGGTGAATACATCTCCCGTGTATCGTCTGGAGATAGAAAATGCTAATCAAGAGATGTATCTTTATTTTGATGAAGAGGGTGAATTGATAAAACAAGCGGAGGAAAACGCGGTAGATTTACCGGCAACAGTCAGTAGTTTTATCACGCAAAATTATCCGAAAGCATTGGTTGTCCATGATGAACGTTGGCAAGACGGAATCTTGGAAGTGGATATCCTTGATGAAAATCAAGTAAAAGAAGTTCTGTTCGCTCGCGATAATAGCTGGATCAAAACTTCATGGCCTGTACTGGAGGCAAATGTGCCGCAAGTGGTATTGGATGTGCTGAAAGGTGAAGCGTATAATACTTTTTCGATAGACAACATACATTTTATCCAGTATGCTTCCGGTGATAACGTGTATCATTTCCTGCTAAAGAAAGAACATTCAATGGATATATCCGTGGAGATTTATCCCGATGGTAGTATTCGATTAGATTAAGATATTTGTTTTCTAGTGAACTGTTTTAGATTGATAAAGAGTATCCAAAAATAACTTTTCGGATACTCTTTTCATTAAATGCTATTCCACGTATAACACCAATCCTTTCAAATACTCCCCTTCCGGGTGATAAATGCTGATCGGGTGATCGGCTGGTTGTGTCAATTGATGTAATATTTTGACTTTGCGTCCGGTGTTTGCCGCCGCAGTGAACACAGTTTGGCGGAACAAGTCTTTCGTCATCACTTGAGAACACGAGAAGGTGAAGATGATACCACCCGGTTTCACGACTTCGATACCTTTGCGGTTGAGTTTTTTGTAACCCTGTATGGCATTGTCAAGTACGTTTTGGTGTTTGGCGAATGCCGGGGGATCGAGGATAATGAGGTCGTATTTGTCGTGGGATTGATTCAAGAATTTGAAAGCGTCTTCCACGAATGCCTCGTGGCGGGAATCACCGGGAAAGTTCAGTTCCACGTTTTGGTTGGTCAGTTCAATAGCTCTTGCCGAGGCGTCAACCGAATGCACGAGTTTTGCTCCGCCTCGCATGGCATAGAAAGAGAAGCCACCCGTGTAACAGAACATGTTGAGTACGTTTTTTCCTTGAGAGTATTGTTCCAAAAGGCTTCGGTTTTCCCGTTGGTCAATAAAGAAACCCGTTTTTTGGCCTTCGAGCCAGTCCACGTTGAATTTCAGTCCGTTTTCGGTGGCGATAAAGTTATCGGTGTGCCCGTACAAGTAGCCGTTTTCCGGGTTCAGTCCTGCCTTGTAGGGGAGAGTTCCTTCCGATTTGTCGTATATGGCGGTGATTTTGTCGCCCATGACTTCGAGAAGGGCTTTCGTGATCTCTTCTCTTGCCTTGTACATGCCCACGGTGTGGAATTGTACCACGGCTACCCCGGCATAATAGTCCACGATAAGCCCGGAAAGATCATCTCCTTCACCATGTACCAAACGAAAAACGTTATTATTCGATGCCGTTGCCAGACCGATGGCAACGCGGGTGTGGTGTGCTTGACGGATGCGTTCTACCCAAAAAGGATAATCAATCGTTTCTTCTTTGAAACTGAGCACACGCACGGCAATACTCCCGATCTGGTAGTGCCCGACGGCAAGAAATTCATTGTCGTGGTCATATACTTTCACGACATCTCCCTCTTGGATGTCATTGTCTTTTTTGGCGATGGCACCCGAGAATACCCACGGGTGAAGTCTGTACAAGGATCTCTCTTTACCGGCTTTTAGTACTATTTTGCTCATAATATATTATGTCGCCGTGCGACGTTACAGGTTACAAGTTGGCAGGTTACAAGTTTATACCGTGAACTTGCCGTTGCAAAAGTAGATAAAAAAGCGGTAAAAAAATACCGGGAACGTTTTTTCGACAGTTCCCGGCTCTAATTTTTTTCTACACGTTCAGGAGTTCCTTGGCCTTGTCCAGAATGGTAGTGTCATCTAAGACTACAATTCCCCCGTCCGGTCCTTGCTCCACGTGAATTCCGGCACTAGAACCTCCGTTGTCATAATTATCGGCTCCGAAGTAGTTACGCACTGTGTCAGTACTGATGCCCAAATCGTCTGCAATAGTTTGCATACTTCCGTGGGGTAACATGTCTTTGATCTTCCTTAACTCGTTAAAAGTAATAGTATAAGTCATAGCGTAGTAATTTTAGAGGTTTTACCTGCAATAAATTTAGAACATTATTTTGAAAAAAACAAATATAGGATTGATTATGGCGTTTTTTGTAACGGGTATGTCTTGTCGTATCGTTTTGAATATGAGTGTGATATTTTTGATATTTAGATGCAATTTATTTTATAAATAAATTTATTTCTGCCGAGTGCCTACTTTTTTGTACCTTCGCGGATAAATAGACTTAAAACATGATACCTATGGGATTTCAGGATTTGAATATAAATAAGCAGATTTTAATGGCGTTGGAAGAGGCTGGTTTCGAGAACCCGACCCCTATTCAGGAAGAGGTTTTTTCTGTCAGTCGTTCCGGGAAAGACCTTATCGGTATAGCACAGACGGGTACGGGAAAGACGCTGGCTTATCTGATCCCGATGTTGATGAAATTGCATTATGCGCAAGGGTTGGTGCCGAGAGCGTTGGTGGTTGTGCCTACGCGGGAGTTGGTCGTGCAAGTGTGCGAGAGTGTTGAATTGTTGACGGAATATATGGATATCCGTTGCGTGGGCGTGTATGGTGGTACGAATATAAGGACTCAACAAGATAAGGTGTTCGAGGGGGTAGATTTATTGGTCGCCACACCCGGTCGTTTTATGGATATATATTATAATGGTATCATCCGGACGAAAATGATTAAAACGGTCGTGGTGGATGAGGCCGACCGGTTAATGGATTTGGGGTTCCTGCCGCAATTAAAGGGTATATTCGAAGTATTACCGGAGAAGCATCAAACGATGTTGTTTTCGGCTACATTCTCGGAAGCGGTAGAAAGTCTATCCCGTGATTTCTTGAAAGAACCGGTGCGGGTGGAAGTTGCACGTCAAGCAACCCCGGTGGAACACGTGGAGCAATTCCGGTATGACGTGCCGAATATCACGACGAAAATCAATTTGTTGAAAGTATTGCTCGCGGATAAGGAGAGATACAAGAAAGTGATGATATTTACCGAGACAAAGAAGAATGCCGACCGGATCGTGGAACGCTTGGCGGATCATTGGAAAGGAGAGTTGAGCGTGATACACTCGAACAAGGCACAGAATACCCGGTTGAACGCTTTACGTGCTTTTAAAGAAGGGGAAACTCGTATCCTCGTGGCTTCAGACGTGGCGGCACGCGGTATTGACGTGCAGGATGTGACTCATGTAATAAACTTTGATATTCCTTCTTTGGCGGAGGAATACGTGCATCGTATCGGGCGTACGGCTCGTGCGGGAAAAGAGGGAGTGGCAATCAGTTTCGTGTCCGAGATAGAGGAAGACCGCTTCACGGATATCGAGCGGTTGATTAATCAAAGCGTGGAGGTGTTGGATTTGCCGGAGAAGTTGGAAATATCCCAGTTGTTGCTGGAAGAGGAACAGGTGCAAACAAGTAATATCGTTTACCAGCAGGGACGACAACAAGGGGGAGGTGCTTTCCACCAGAAGAAAGCCAAAAATAGTTACACGGCGGAAGATAATCGACGAAACGTGATGCGGAAGCGAAATGCGAAGAAAAAAAAGAAATAATAAAAAAGACCAAGATTTCCTTGGTCTTTTTTATTATTTTTCCCAAATTTGCTTCGATGAAAGATAAGAGCGTCATATTAGTAAGTAAACTTTTCTTAAATATTAAGAAGCGCGACACCTTTGTTTGTTGAAGGTGGGGTCTCTCGTGTCCTCACATTTATTATTTCCTTATTTAACATGATGACCTTTTAAGGTTGTTTGATTGGAAAATCATATTATAATTATTTATATCATTAACTATTTAAAGTTTAAAGATTATGGAATTACCTTTTGCAGAATCTTGGAAGATTAAGATGGTTGAACCCATCCGTAAAAGTACTCGTGAAGAGAGAGAACAATGGATTAAAGAGGCTCACTACAACGTGTTTCAATTACGTTCGGAGCAAGTGTATATAGACTTGATTACGGACTCCGGAACCGGTTCCATGAGTGACCGCCAATGGGCAGGAATGATGTTGGGTGATGAAAGTTATGCCGGGGCATCTTCTTTCTTCAAGTTGAAGGATATGATTACCCGTTTGACCGGATTCGATTATATTATCCCGACTCACCAAGGACGCGCTGCCGAGAACGTGCTTTTCTCTTATTTAGTAAAAGAAGGCGATATCGTTCCCGGTAACTCTCACTTCGATACCACGAAGGGGCACATCGAGGGACGTAAGGCTATCGCTTGGGACGTGACTATCGACGAGGCAAAAGATACCCAATTGGAGATTCCGTTTAAAGGAAACTTGGATCCGGTGAAATTGGAGAAAGTGTTGGCAGAACATGCTGACAAGATTCCGTTTATTATCGTGACGGTTACGAACAACACGGCAGGAGGACAGCCTGTTTCCATGAAAAATATCAAGGAAGTGCGTGCTATCGCCGATAAATATGGCAAACGCGTGTTGTTCGATTCGGCTCGTTTCGCTGAGAACGCTTATTTTATCAAGACTCGTGAAGAGGGTTATCAAAATAAGACGATCAAAGAGATCGTGAAAGAGATGTTCGATAACGCTGACGGTATGACCATGAGCGCGAAGAAAGATGCTATCGTGAACATGGGAGGTTTCATCGCTACCCGCCACCAAGACTGGTTCGAGGGAGCTAAGGGCTTCTGCGTGCAGTTCGAGGGGTACTTGACTTATGGTGGTATGAACGGTCGCGATATGAACGCTCTGGCTATCGGTTTGGATGAAAATACAGAGTTCGATAATCTTGAAACCCGTATCAAACAAGTGGAATACTTGGCAAAACGTCTGGATGAATTTGGTATTCCTTACCAACGTCCCGCCGGAGGTCACGCTTTGTTTATCGATGCCCCGAAAGTATTGACTCATGTACCGAAAGAAGAATTCCCGGCTCAGACGTTGACGGTAGAATTGTACTTGGAGGCCGGTATTCGCGGTTGCGAAATCGGTTATATCTTGGCTGACCGAGATCCGGTAACTCGTGAAAACCGTTTCGGTGGTTTGGATCTTTTGCGTCTGGCTATCCCGAGAAGAGTGTACACGAACAATCATATGGACGTGATAGCCGTTGCCTTGAAAAATGTATTTGATCGTCGTGAGCAGATTACTCGTGGTTTCCAAATTACTTGGGAAGCACCGTTAATGCGTCACTTTACCGTTCAATTAGAGCGTGCTAAATAATAAAAAGGGGCGAAAGCCCCTTTTTGTTTATAAGGTTTGTAAAGTTATTCCTTCGGAATTTAAAGTTCATAAAGTTAGCTTGTTGAAGCTTTGGGTGTTTACTTGTACTTTATGAACTTTATAACTTTATGGACCTTATAAACTTTTCAAACATGCCAATGCGGCGTCATAGTTAGGTTCGTGTGTGATTTCCGGTACGAGTTCTTCATAAACGATTTTCCCGTTTTCGTCAATAACGACAACCGAGCGAGCCAATAGACCTGCTAATGGGCCGTCAATCATTTCCACCCCGTATTTCTCCCCGAATTTATGATCCCTGAATGCAGATAGAGGGATTACTTTATCAATTCCTTCCGTCGTGCAGAAACGCGCGTGAGCGAAAGGGAGGTCTTTTGATATAGCAAGTACCACCGTATTTTTCATCTCTGCGGCTAATTTATTGAAAGTGCGTACGGATGTAGCGCATACGCTTGTATCAAGACTCGGGAAAATATTCAGGACAACACGTGTTCCTTTTTGGTCGGCTAATGTCAATTCGGACAAATCCGTTTTTACTAACGAGAAATCCGGAGCTGCGGAACCTACTGAAGGTAAGTTACCTTTCGTGTTTATACTGTTACCAGCAAGTGTTACTTTTGCCATAGTGTTTAAAATTTAAATGTTTGACTTAATATGTATCTTCAAATGTATAATTTTAATTCTTGTTTCGCAAAAAGAAATTTTACAATTTATTCTACGGGTTATTCCTTAAAAAAGTTTGCGAAAAGAGATGAAGAATGAAAATATATTTCTCTATAGGAACTTGACCTAAAAATAGAGTAAAGAGTTACGTTTTTAAATATGTTCTTAATAAAAAAACAACTTACTGTAAATAAGTAAGTTGTTTTAAATGTGGTGATCCGGTTGGGATTCGAACCCAAGACCTACGGCTTAGAAGGCCGTTGCTCTATCCAACTGAGCTACCGAACCGGGTGTCATTTTTTTGACGGTGCAAATATAGTGCTTTCCGTTATAAATGCAAACTTTGAGGGATACTTTTTATTATATTATTTGCAGAAATTTCAGAAGGATATAGATATTGTCTGGTAATTGGGGTGGTTTGTCTCGTAAATCAGTGGTTTTGTCTTATTATTTGAAATGGTATTAAGATAGGGGATATTTTTGTTTTATAATTAAATAATGGAAGTATGAACAGAATAGAATTGATGGAAAAAGTATCCCAAGTGTCGGGATTTGGTATTTCGGATTGTGATAACGTGCTGTCTGCGTTGGAAAAGGTTTTGGAAGCGGAGTTAAAAGTAGCGGGAAGGAAAAGATGTATATTTGATACGGTTTATGGTTTTATGACGTTTTTGAAGAAGATTCGGGAGAAATAAGAGGCTGTTCGGCAGCCTCTTAATTTTGGTAGAGTCCGGTAAGCGGTTTTTAATTTCCTTTATAAACAGGGTGGAGGGTTAATACTTCCTTTGTTATTCCTTGTCCAGTAGGATTAATTCATACTTTTGGCTGCCCATGCCTAATTTCTCGGCGTGGACGAGCGTGTGTATGCCGTGGCGGGATTCCATCCGTTCGATCAAGTGGATACGTCCGTGATCAGGTGAAGAGTACACTTGATCAACACACGCTTTGTCCAAAGCCACGGGGTCTAGGGAGGCGAGGATGCCGATGTCGCCCATTTTTGGATCTTCGGGGGCAGAGGCGCAGTCACAGTCGACCGATAGGTTATTGGCTACGCTGATATAGAGAATCTTTTCGCCACAATGGTCGGCGATGGCTTTGGCGGCTTCAGCCATGGATTCCAAGAAATCGTCTTGTTCGGGCAGGTTGCTCCACGGGTCGTCTTTTGTCTTTCCGGCGCTATGAATCCATGCTTTTCCTGCCGAGGAAGCGATGCCGATCGACATATTTTTGATCGCGCCACCGAAGCCACCCATCGCGTGTCCCTTGAAGTGCGAAAGGATAATCGTGAAGTCGTAATTCAGAAAGTGCGAACCCACGAAGTCTTCTTTCAGGTGCTTGCCACCCTTGACCGGGAGTGCTGTTTCTCCCTCCGCGTCCATGATATCGATTTCGGCGATGGCTGTGAAACCGTGGTCTTTGGCTGCTTGCAGGTGGGCGGTCGTGTTTGCCCGTCCGCCGCCGTAAGCGGTGTTACACTCGACAATGGTACCGTTTACTTTTTTCACGAGATCGCCGATAAGCGCGGGTTTCAAGTAATTGTTGCCACCCGGTTCTCCAGTAGAAATCTTAACGGCTACTTTTCCCGTGGCTTCTCGCCCAAGTGCTTCGTATATGCGGAGAAGGCTTTCCGGGCTGATTTCTTTGACCATGTAAACTTTGGGAAGACTTTTTTTGCTTTCCTCTTTCGAGGGTGAATTATAGCTGAATGCTGTAAGTGGTGACACGAGTGTCATAATTAAAATAGGTAACAGATTCGTTTTCATATATAAACTTTTTAACGTGTATGTTTAACAATTAAAATGCTGATTTCA